>NZ_JBGCCL010000009.1:0-256887 GCF_041262505.1 Streptacidiphilus sp. MAP5-3 | reverse complement strand
CGGGGTGTGTGTTGTTTGGGGGCGTGCCCCCCGGGGGGTTCCCCCCCCCCCCCGGCGGGCCCGCTGTGTTCACCGGCGGGGGGGGCGCCCAATACCCAACCCCCCCCCGACGGAGGCGTGGCGGGGGCGGGTGACCATGTAGGCGACGCCGTCGGCGATGTCCTCGGGGGCCAGGACCTCGGTCGACTCGTAGAAGGGGTCGATCATGGCGTCGCGCACCTCGGCCTTGTTGTGCGAGCCCAGTTCGGTCGCCACGCCGCCCGGCTCCAGGACGCCGACGCGCACGTGCCGCTTGGTGACCTCCTGGCGCAGGGACTCGGTGAAGCCGTTGACGCCGAACTTGGTGAGGTTGTAGACGCCGTAGCCGTTCCACGCGACCCGGCCGGCGATGGAGCTTATGTTGACGATGTCGGCGACCTGGCGCGGGCCCTGTTCGGCGGCCTGCAGCAGGTGCGGCAGGGCGGCATGGGTGGTGTGGAGCAGGCCCTGGACGTTGACGGCGATCATGCGGTCCCAGTCCTCGGCGTCCGCGCCGAGGACTGGGCCCAGCAGCATCAGGCCGGCGTTGTTGACCAGGGTGTCCAGCCGTCCGAAGCGCTCGACCGCCTGCTGGACGGCCGCCTGGGCCTGGAGGCGGTCGGTGATGTCCGCCTCCACCGCCAGCGCTGTGCCGCCCGCGTTCTCGATCTCGGCGGCGAGGTCCTCCAGGCGGTCCTTGCGGCGGGCCACGAGCACCAGGGCGGCGCCGTCCTCGGCGAGCCGGCGGGTGGTGGCGGCGCCGATGCCGCTGCTCGCCCCGGTGACGAGCGCGACGGTGCCGGTCAGTTTCGATGCCATGGGGAGGGTTCTCCGTCTTCTTCGAGGGCTCCTTGGACTGCGGTGGCTGGCGGAGGCGTCACACCAACTGAAGGGGGCTCGGCCTGCCAGTGCCATGCCCTGTGCGGTGCAGCAGGGTTGCTATCCAGGCAACCACCCGCCAACCCCGCCTGGGGCCCCGTAGCGGGCACCGCTCCACCGGGGGTCTGGCAGTACCCCTTTCACGCGCCCGGGGCGTGAGTGCCCGCCGTACGGTGGATCCATGGACCGCAGCACCGAGATCCGTGAGTTCCTGCGCACCCGCCGAGCCCGGATCACCCCCGACCAGGCCGGCCTCGCCCCCGATCCGCGGGTCCGCCGGGTACCGGGGCTGCGCCGTGAGGAAGTCGCCCAGCTCGCCGGGGTCAGCGTCGACTACTACGTCCGCCTGGAACGGGGCCGCACCCAGGGCGTCTCCGAAGCCGTCCTGAACGCCGTCGCTGCCGCCCTAAATCTGGACGACACCGAGCGCGCCCACCTTTTCGACCTCGCCCAGCCCACCGCGGCCCGCAGCCACCGCAAGCAGCCCCTCAGCCCGCAGCGGGTCCGCCCCGTCGTCTACCGGACCCTGGAATCCCTCAGCGTCCCCGCCATCGTCCAGGGCCGGCGCATGGATGTGCTGGCGGCCAACCGACTCGGCTACGCCCTCTTCGCCGACTTCGAGGCCCGGCCCCGCCGCGAGCGCAACTTCGCCCGTTACGTCTTCCTCGACCAGGCCGCCCGCAGCTTGTACGGCGACTACTGGGAGAGGGCCGCCGGCGAATGTGTCGCGATGCTGCACCTGTACGCCGGAAGCCACTCCGACGACCCTCAACTCACCGAGTTGATTGGGGAATTGTCCGTCCAGAGCGATGTCTTCCGTCGCATGTGGGCCGACCACGACGTGCTCACCCACAGCACCGGCACCAAACGCCTCCGCCACCCGCTCGTCGGCGACCTCACCCTGGACTACGTGGTGTTGGCCATCCAAGGCGACCCCGATCAGACCCTCACCATCCTCACCCCCGAACCCGCCTCCCCCTCCGCCGAAGCCCTCGCCATACTCGCCAGCTGGACCACCACCAGCACACCCGCCACCGCTCCACCCGCCGCCGAAGGAACGCCCAACCGAGCTGAAACCGGCGGCAGCGACACGCCTCCACGGTTCTCCACCCAGTGAGCGGCGGTCAGCGGCACAGCAGGCGCACAGCTGGGAGGCAACGCGCCTGCGCTATACGAAGAAGGCACTGTTCGATTTCCACGGTCCGCTGGCTGCTGCCCAAACTCGTGAGCAACTGCTGCCGGAACTCGTGAACAGCGCCACGCCGCAAGGGCGTAGACGCAGGCGATCGTGCCGAGCACGGGACCGCGTTGGGTGGGTGGGCAGATGCGGGCGCAGGCCAGCTGCGAGGCGGTGAGGATGTACGCCTTCCCCACCCAGAGGTCGGCGGCGATCAGTCGCCCGCGCTCCTGCTCGCGCCGGTGCTGGGAGAGGAGTTGGAGCAGCGGGTCGGGGATTCCGAGGGGGCGGGGGCCCGCGCGGGACTTGGTGCCTTTGGTCTCGCGACGGATGTTGACCTCTGCGGGCAGTAGCAGGGCATGTGCCCGCAGAGGTCGCCGCAGCCGTGCTTGTAGCGGGGCCGCAGGCCGTTCTGGTGGACCGTCAGAACCCGCAGCTCGAAGTCGACGTCCGTCCACTCGAGACCGAGGACCTCGCCCCTACCGCAGGTCGAGCGCCAGCAATATGACCCAACGGGCAGGGTGCCGCGTCTTGTTGGCTAGTGCAGCGCCAGATTGATCATTCAGGGGTCTGATCGGTTAAGCGGGTGGGTCCCCGAGGTAGAGTCCGGCGGTGCCGTCGAGGGCGGTTTCGGGGGTGCCGAAAGGCGGGCCGGTGGGCAGGATGTTCTCCTCGTAGCGTTCGTTGCTGGACGTGAACGAGGCGAATCCCCACATTTCCGGGTGCCCGGTGTTCTTGAGCCGGCACAACTGCACGTCGCGGTCCTCGTCCTCGACGGTGGCGTCGATGTAGTCGATGTAGGCGTATCCGACCCGGTAGGGGACCTTGATCTAACCCATCCAGATGTTGCCAGCGCCCGGGCCGAGACCGGAAGTGTTGCCCCGTTCAGGCTCCGGACTCCGACCGGTACCGGACAGCCCTTGCCGACCCGCTCCACGTGCGACGGTGCTCGCCCGCAACCCCGGGCGGGAGGATGTCACAGGCTCGAACCGGCCGCGGTATCAGGCTTCGTGGATTCTGTCCTACGGCCGGGTCGGATGGAGTGTCCCGTCGCGGTGATCCAGACGAGCGCCGCGCACGTGAAGGCCGCACCGGCGAACACCAGCGGGTGCGCGATGGAATCCTCGCGCCCGCTCGCCGCCAGCGCTGCTGCCGCGGCGAGGGCCAGCGGCGGCAACGCGCGGGAGCGGCGTGTGCGGCCCCGCTCGCCACGTTCGCCCCGCTCACCCTGCTCGCCGCGTGGGAGCAGGGCGGTGGCCGTGGCGTGGCAGGCGCAGGCCAGCAGGGTGGCGCCGAGGACGTCGCTGGGCCGGTGCCAGGAGAGTGCTTGCACGGCGCCGGCGGTGACGGCGAGCCAGAGTGCGCCGAGGGCCGCGACGTACGGTCGGGCACTTGGGGAAACGACGACTGCGGCCCCGAGAGCGAGTCCGGCCGTGATGGCGGTGGTACCGCTGGGGAAACTCGCGCCGGTGAGTCCCTGCGACGCTGAGACGAGCCCGGGACGGGGCAGGACGGCGTGCAACGTCATCGCGGTCGCTACGGTGGCCACCGCGATCCCGATACCGGCGACGCCCTCGCGCCAACGTCGGCGCAGCAGCGCTACCGCCGCGATCAGGACGACGCCCGCGGCCATCGCCGCCGACCCCCGCTTCAGCGGCGGCAGGCCGGCTGCCAGGCTCCAGTGAAGGATCGACGCCCGGCCGGTCTGCCCGGCGACCAGCGCGTTCTCCGTTGACTGCCCGATCACACTCCAGGCCGCGAGGCCGTAGAGGCCGGCGAGCGCGAGCAGGAACCACAGGGCCGGTTTCAGTCGGGTGACCCGCCCGTGGAACGAGGCCGACTCATTTCGACGACCTGATCCGGCATTCAGCCCCGCCAACGCGGCTTCGGAGCGCGTTTGGGTCGCGATGGGCTGTTCCGGGTTGTGCATCGTTACCTACTCCTCGTCTGTTCGACGCGGACAGTCCTGCGGCGATCACGTCGCGTACTCGCTGCCCGAGCACCACGCCGACCGTTCCGTCCTCGGCCACACGTCGCGGTCCTCGTCCTCGACGGTGGCGTCGATGTAGGCGTATCCGGCCCGGTAGCGGACCTCGATCTCAGTGATCTGCGGCAAGCGTCGAGCATAAGTGGTCAGGCGCTGGTGCAGGGCCGCTGCCTTGGCGGCGCTCGGTCTGGCCATGAGGCCTATCTTGCCCGACCCGGCGGCAGCGGTCGGCACCAGTGCACCGGACCGGTGCCGACCGCGAGATCATCGGCAGATCAGTGAGCTGATCTCAGGGTGGGGCGATGGCGGCGAGCAGTCCGTTCGTGATCGAGTTGACCGAGGCCGAGCGGGGGGTGCTGGAGCGGTTGGCCTCGTCGCGGACCGCACCGTCCGGGCAGGTGCAGCGGGCATCGGCGATCCTCGCGTTGGCCGAGGCTGCATCCAACGCGGCCGTCGCCCGGGCTGTGTACCGACACCTCGACACCGTCCGCGCCTGGCGCAAGCGCTTCGCTGCCGAACGGCTGGCTGCCCGCGCGTCACCTGGACCGGCCACTCGATGGACGCACCACCGGCCCGAGCGGGTGCGGGAAGATCGCACGCTCAGTCAGCTCGGTCAAGACTCTGCCGAACCAGCCGGGTGGCGACGGGCAGAGCCAACTGGACGAACGCACCGGCGCCGGACGCGGTGGCAGCGCTGGCCATGACGGCATCTGCGCAGGCGGCGGCTCCGGGCCGCAGGAGGCCTGCCGCGGGGAGGCGCGGCAGGGGGATGGTCAGGGTGCGGTGGGCCGCGTCGCGACGCGGCCAGGTGAGTTCGATGTGCACGGCCGGGTCTCGCTTCCGGTCGGGCTGATCACGGGCGACTACGCGCTGCACCGCGGCGCACCTCCGCCGTTGAGCGTGCCGGTGGCAGGCAGGGGGCCGGGTGCGATGCGCACGGCGGTCGCGAGCGCCGCGATCAGGCGGTGATGGGCGACGGGTGCCCTGGGAACGGGCGTGGACTTCGCCAGGGACTCATCTCCCCCACCTCCTTCCGGCATGGACACGCGCGGGTGTCGTCGAGTTCTCGTGAGGCACGCATGGCAGCGGGCCGGGGTGGGCGGATGTGCTCGCGCACGCCGGTCACCCGCTGAGACGCGGATATATGTCGAGATTCGTCCGGATTCGGCTACTTTGTCAACATGGTGTAGGTGACACAAGGTGAACAAATGGTGTCCCTTGGATTCCCTGAGCGCCGTCCCCGGCCTTGAGTAGCGATCGGAGAAGGCATGAGCGGCAGTACCAGCGCGTCACCCGCGGCCTCACAGCCCTCGGGTTCTTCCGTCCTGTTGCATCCAGTCGAGGCTGTGGCCTCGGCGGTACGGCACGTACCGGGGGCCTCGACAGTCAAGGGGGCCTTCGACGGCGTTCTGGACACCATCGGCGTGGTGTCGCCCCACACGCGACGCGTCGCGGCGTACGCAGGCGCGGGTCTGCTCGGTGCGGCGGGAGTGGTGGAGTGGCCGGTGGCTGCCGCCGGAGCGGCGGTCGTGTGGCTGACACAGCCCCTGCGCAAGGGCGAACGCGAGTCGAACGCGCCCACAGCCGCCTCCGGCGGTGTGCGACCGGGCTCATCCCCGGCCGCAATGAAGCCGGCGAGCACGGCGAAGGCGACAACTGGCAAGGCGGGTACGCACAAGAGAGCCACGCCCAAGACATCGGCGTCCACAGCGACCGCGGCGAAGCCGTCCGCAGCCAAGAGCTCACGGGCCGCGGCCTCGACCGCCCGTCGCGGACCGACGACCCGGCCGCAGTCCGCCGGTGCAACGCGTGCCACGTCCAAGGGCAGGCGTGAGGCCTGAGTGGACGCCTGCCCGATCGCCCTCGCTGCCTCAACAGAAACCCAGCCCGCGCCAGTCACCGATCGCGCCCTGCCCGCCCGGCACGGCAGGCCCTGTTGCTGCGCCTGCTGACCCGGCTGCCGGCGGCCGGTGTGGGTCTGGCCCTCGCCACGCCCGTCGAGGTTGCGCGCCGCGTCGTTCCGGCGACCGAAAGCGTCGCGCGCCTTGCAGCCGAGCTCGCCGACGCCGGTGTCCACGCCGCCGCCGGTGCGGCAGCCGCCCTGACCGCCTCGGCGACCCGCCTGAGCACCGTCGCCCACAACGCGCTCACGCCGCACGTCGGCTACTGGCGCTCGGGCCCGCGACTTCACCTCCCCCTGACACCGGATCCCGACCTGGGCGGGCTCGACGCCCGCCGCCTGGAGGCGGCGGCCAAGCACGTCGCGGTCGATCTGGCCGAGCACCCCGATGTACTGACCGCTTACTGGGACGGCGGCCTGGGACGGCTGGTCGTCGTACTCGCCGAGGACGCGGCCGGAGACGAGGTGGTCAAGCACGCCACCTGCCTGGCCGAGAGCCGGGGTCTGGCGCGTCCGCCGGAGCAGGTCCTGGAGCGAGTGCACCCGGGCCACCCGGGCGGCGTGCGGTCGCAGACGATCGCGCTCACCTTGGACGCGGTGGGACTCGCCGCGGCGGTCAGCGCGCGCACCGTCCGCCTGCGAAGCTCCTCACGCCTGGCCTTGGCCGTGGTCGCGTTGGCGCGCGAGGACTCCCGGGTGCAGGCTCTCCTGCGCGAGCGCGTCGGGTCGGCGTGGGCCGAGGTGGTGACGGCCGCGGCCGGGGCGGTCGCACACGGCGTCGGGCAGTCGCCCAGCTCGCTCGCACTGGACGCGGCGCTTCGCGCGACCCAGTTGGCGGAGGCAGTCGCCCGCGCCACCGCGTTCGACCACGCACACGACGCCGTCTGCACACCGGACCGGCTGAGCCTGGCCGGGACGCGCGTCGCCCGCCCGCCGATCCACTCGCGACCGGGTGATCAGTACGGCGATCAGGCGGTCACCACCAGCCTGTTCGGGGCCGCGGCGACTCTGCTGTTCACCCGCGACGTGAACGAGGCGGCCGAAGCGGTGCTGGTCGGCTCCCCCAAGGCCGCCCGCTACGGCCCGGAGGCCTTCGCCGCCTTCCTCGGCACCGCGCTGGCCCGCCAGGGAGTGCTCGTCCGCGACACCGAACGGCTGCGGCAGTTGGAGGTGGTCGACACGGTCGTGCTGCACCCGGACGCCCTGCGCGGCACCCGGCGGACCGTGCTCAAGGTGCACCCCAGCGCGACCGACTGGGACCACGACAAGCTGTGGCACGCGGCCACCGTGGCGTTGCACCCGACCGCCGAGCGACCGGAACCTGCCGGAACGCCGTCACTCGACCTGCGTCCGGTGCCGGACACGGCGAGCTCCCCCACCGGACTGATGATCGCCTCCTGGCGCGGCGCCGAGATCGGCACCGTGCTGGTCGGCTGGGAGGTCGACCCGCTCGCCGACTCCGCACTGGACGCGGCCCGCCGGGCCGGCCTGTACGTGGTGGTCCAAGACGACGGCTCCCTGGGCGAGTTCGCCGCTCTCGCAGACGAACGCGTCGATGCCGCAATGCCGTTGGCCCAGGTCGTGCGCAGTCTGCAGGAGCGCGGCCGGGTGGTGCTCACGGTGGCGCGCATCCCGGGAGGCGCGGCGGCCGGCACCCCGTCAGCGCGCGCCCACCGGCGCGAGGTACTCGCGGGCCTGCTCCGCAGCGATGTCGCGGTCTCGCTGACACACGATCAGAACGCGGTCGTGTGGGGCGCGGACCTGCTCGCGCTGGGCGGGTTGGACGGGGTGTGGCGCCTGCTGACGACCGTTCCGTCCGCGCGCATGGTCGGCCGCCACTCCAAGACCTTGGCCGAGGCCGGCGCGGCGTTGTCGGGTCTGCTGGTGGCCACCCGCGGCTCCCGGCCCGGACGCGCCTCCCTCCCGGCCGGCCTGCGGCTCAGCCCGGTCAACGCCGCCGCGGCCGTGTCCCTGCTGCTTGGCTGGTACGCCGCCTATGCGGTGGTCTCGCGCGAGACACCGCACCCCGGACCTCGGGTGGCCTGGCACGCGCTGCAGCCCAGGGAGGTTCTGTCCCGGCTCTCCGCCGCGCGACGTACCACGCCCACGGCGGTGGAGGCCGCGCGGCAGAGCGCGGCACGCGCGCTGGGCAGCGTGGTCGGACTGCCGGTCTTCGCCCCCACCCGGCACACGGTCCGCCTCCTGGCCGCCATCCGCGCGGAACTCGACGACCCGCTGACGCCGGTGCTGGTCGTCGGTGCGACGGCCTCCGCACTGCTGGGCTCCACCGTGGACGCGCTGCTGGTCACCGGTGCGCTCGGGGTGAACGCGACGGTGGGCGCCGTCCAGCGGCTGCGCGCCGAACACGCGCTCAGCCAACTGGTGGTGAGCCAGGGGCAGATCGCCCGCCGGGTCGCCGAACAGGGCGTCGCGGACGCCACCGACACGGTCGATGCCGCAGGGCTTCGGCCCGGCGAGGTCATCGAGCTGCTCACCGGGGACGTCGTCCCGGCCGACGCCCGGCTGCTGGAGGTCGACGGCCTGGAGGTGGACGAGTCCTCCCTCACCGGCGAATCACTTCCCACCGCCAAGCAGGTCGACGCCACACCACGGGCGTCCGTCACCGACCGCCACTGCATGGTCTTCGAGGGCACCACGATCGTCGCCGGCCGAGCCCGCGGCGTCGTCGTGGGCACCGGCGAGGACACCGAAGCCGGACGAGCCGCACACCTGGCCTCCCGCACGGCCCCCGCCTCCGGGGTCCAGGCCCGGCTTCGGGAACTGACCAACCGGGTGCTGCCGCTCACCCTCGCCGGCGGCGCCGCCGTCACCGGCCTGTCGTTGCTGCGCGGCCGACCGGTACGCGAGGCAGTCCAGGGCGGACTCGCGGTCGCAGTGGCCGCCGTACCCGAGGGCCTGCCCCTGGTCGCCACGGTCGCGCAGCTGGCCGCCGCACGGCGGCTCAGCCGGCACGGCATTCTGGTCCGCACCCCGCGCACCCTGGAGGCGCTGGGCCGGATGGACACCATCTGCTTCGACAAGACCGGCACCCTGACCGAGAACCACCTGCGGGTCGTCCACGTCGTCGCCCCGAACGGCGCCACGCACCCCGCCGGTTCCCCGAAGGCCGCACCGGTCCTGCGCACCGCAGCCCGCGCCTGCCCCCACGACGCCGACGAGAACGGCGTCCACGCCCACGCCACCGACGAGGCGATCCTCGCAGCGGCGCCGGGCGACCCGCAGTGGACGCCCGGCGACATGCTTCCCTTCGCGGCCAGCCGCGGCTACGCGAGTGCCACCGGTGCCGGCGCCGACGGCAGGCACCTGCTGGTGGTCAAGGGCGCGCCGGAGGTCGTGCTGCCCAACTGCCCCAAGGCCGGCGCGAACGCGATGGCCGCCGCGCACGCGCTCGCCGAACAGGGCCTGCGCGTCCTGGCCGTCGCCGTGCGCCGACTGCCCGCTGACCACGCCTCAGAGGCCCTCGACAAGCCGCTTGAGGCTCTCGAACTGGCCGGCTTCGTGGCCCTGTCCGACACCCCGCGCACCAGCTCCGCCCCGCTGGTCGCTGAGCTGCTCCAGCTCGGCATCCGGCCCGTCATGCTCACCGGCGACCACCCGCAGACCGCCCGCACCGTCGCCACCACTCTGGGCTGGCCCGAGGACGCCGTTGTGGTCACCGGCGACCGACTCGCCGCCGAGGACCGGGCCGGCCGCGTCCGCCTGCTGGGCGACGCCTCCGTCGTGGCCCGCGTCGCCCCCGAGCAGAAACTCCAGGTCATCGAGGCGCTGCAACAAGCGGGACGGGTCGTCGCCATGGTCGGGGACGGCTCCAACGACGCCGCCGCGATCCGCGCCGCCGACATCGGCATCGGCATCGCCGCCCGTGGTTCGGCCGCGGCCCGCAACGCCGCCGACATGGTCCTCACCACCGACGACCTGACCGTCCTGCGCGACGCCGTCATCGAGGGCCGGGCGCTGTGGCGCAGCGTCGCCGACGCCGTCAGCATCCTGATCGGCGGGAACGCCGGCGAGATCGGCTTCAGCGTGCTGGGCACCCTGGTCTCCGGGACCTCGCCCCTGTCGACCCGCCAGCTCCTTCTGGTCAACCTGCTCACCGACATGTTCCCCGCGATGGCCGTCGCGGTGACCCCGCGCGACAGCGCAGGCAACGAGGAGTCCGCCGCGCTCGACGACTCCGGCCCGCTGAGCACCTCGGCGCTGGGAGAACCGCTGGCACGCCAGATCCGCCAACGCGGCATGGTCACCGGGCTCGGAGCCGGCACGGCCTGGCTGATCGGCACGCTGACGCCGGGGACCAGACGCCGTACCAGCACTATGGCCCTGTGCGGCGTGGTCGGTGCGCAGCTGACCCAGACCGTCGCCGGACGCAGCCGCAGTCCGCTGGTGCTGGCGACCGTGATCGGCTCCGCCGCTGTACTCGCCGCACTCGTGCAGACGCCGGTGCTCAGCCACTTCTTCGGCTGCACCCCGCTCGGCCCGGTCGCCTGGACAGGCGTCGCCGCGTCCATCGCCGTGGCCGCGCTCGGCCCGCGCCTGATGCCGCCGATCGAACACCTCGTCACCGAGATCGCGCCGCGCCTGCGCCCGACGATCCGCCTGATCCATTGAGTGGACCCGCACAGCAAACGCCAGGGCGCGCCGAACAGTGCGCCTCGGGGGCAGGTGGCCGCCGCACGCAGTTGAGAGGTCGCCACGAACAGCTCGCGACCAGTGTTCCCGTTGAGTCATGGGGCGACGTCCTGGCAGAAAGCAGCACGCTGGTTCGAGCCAGGCATCAGTTCGGTCTCCGTGGTGCGGCACGCTGGACCGCATGGCAAGCATCAAGTCTCTCCAAGACCCCACGGTCCGGAGTTTGATCGAACAGAGCGGCCGGGTGCTCGCCGAATAGAGGCCCGGGTGGGCGGCCGCCCACCCGGGCTTGCCCGTCATAGTTCGATGTGGGCGGCGATGGCAAGGTGGTCGCTGCCGTCTTCGGGAAGGGTCCAGGCATTGGTGGGGATCACGCCCCTGGTCATGATCTGGTCGATGCGGGTCATCGGGAACTGCGCGGGGTAGGTGAAGCCGAAGCCCGCGCCAGCTGCGGCTTGTGCGGAGCGCAACTGCGAGGTGACAGGAGCGAGGCTGCGGTCGTTCAGGGTGCCGTTCAGGTCCCCCAGCAGGATCACCCGGGGCAGCTCCTCCGCTGCCAGCGCCTGCCCCAGTGCCTCCGCGCCGGCGTCCCGCTCGTTGGCGGTGAAGCCGCCGTCGAAAGTCACCCGTACCGAGGGCAGATGGGCAACGAAGACCGCGACCTGGCCCGCGGGGGTGCTGACGACGGCACGCAGCGCCCGGACCCAGCCGATCTTCAGGTCGACGGGTTCGGTGTCGCTCACTGGGTACCTGGACCACAGTCCGACTGTGCCTTCGATCGCCCGGTAGGGGTACTCCTTGGCCAGACTGCTCTCGAACTGTGGCAGTTCGACGCCGCTCACCTCGACCAAGGAGATGACGTCGGGGTCGGCAGCCTCCATGTTCCTGACCGTGCCGGGGATGTCCTTGTTGTAGGCCCAGACGTTGTGCTGGACGACGGTAAAGTCATACGCGCCGCCCGTCTTGTCCGTCAGTAGTGAGCCGAAGAGTGAGGACCACAAAAGGGTCGGCACGAGCAGCGCCGCGACGGCTGTGGCCGAGCGCCGCAGCAATGCGATGACGAGCAGCGGGGGAAGAGCCAGCCCTACCCAGGGGAGGAAGCTCTCGATGAAGCTGCCGATGTTGCCTGCGGTATCGGGGATCTGGCGGTGGAACGCGAGCACGCCGGCGGTCAGCAGCGCCAGGGCAGCGAGGATCGGGCCGCGCTGCCAGGTCGTGTGACCGCGTCTATCCTGCCCGCGCCACCGCAGATACCCAAGGCCGGGTCTCCCGCCCCGTCCCCTGCGCTTGCGGCCGTCGACGCGGTGGGCGGGAACCTCCCCAGAGGGCGAGGAGGCACCGGTGGTCTGGGAGCGATGGCGTGGACCGGTACTCATACCTGGCACCGATCGGGTGCGAGCAGGTGCAGGTTCTGGTGGACCCACTCGGAGGCGTGCTGCAGGCCCTCGGCCGGGTCGGTCGGGGGCTGCCGGCGGGTCAGCTCGCGGGCGCGGCGCTTGTCGCAGAGCAGGCGCTCGATCTCGCTGCCGCGCGGACGGGACCGGGTCGGGTCCACGACTGCTTCGGCGTCCGTACCGGTCGAGGTGATCAGTGCGCGGGCGAGGTCGGCCATGGACACCTCGGTGCCGGTGCCCAGCACCCGCCAGCCCGTCCAATCCTGCGTGCTGTGTGCGTGAGGGGTACTCAAGCTGCTGGCTCTTCTATCTGCAACTGTTCGTGGGTGGGTCGTCCGGCCAGGCGCAGCACGCGCCGCGCAAGCAAGCAAGCAAGCTGCGCGGTCGTGAGTGCCTGGATCAGCAGCCGCCCCCATCACGGCCCGGCGGCCGGCCTGGTCGCGCAGCGCCGTGCGATCCATCCGGGCCAGCGCTCCCACCAGTGGCATCCCCACTGCTTCCGCTCGTGTCCCGGGCGGCGGGAGGTCGCCGCGGGCTCGGTCGAAGGCGAGACAGATGTGGGGAGTGAGCCGTGCAGCGAAGCGTTGGCCCTCCCCCGTACGGCATTGGACTCGTGCACCAGGGCGGGCAACCGGGCCAGCCTCACGCCCAGAGTCACCAGGGCGCCGGGGTAGCTGCCCTGGCCGACCACGACCTGGGCTCCCTGACGGTGCAGCAGCTGGCGGACCCGCAACCCGGAGCGCAGCAGGTGAGCGGGGAGAAGGTAGCGGCGCAGGCTGAGCGACCGGTCGAAGGGGATCACGTCGACGGTATGCAGCGGGAAGCCGGCTGCGGAGATCAGCTGTCTTCCCAGGCCGCGCTCGGTGCCGACGAAGGTGATCCGCGCCCGGGGCTCAGCTCTGCGCAGCGCCTCGGCCAGAGCCAGGCCAGGATAGATATGCCCGCCGGTCCCACCCGCCCGCATGACCACGGAGAGCCGTGTGTGTCGTGCTGCTGTCTGCATAGCGGCCAGCATCACCAGCCGGTCTAAGAACAATATAAGTGGCTGTTGATCTCTTCGTCGGTGTCGGCCGGGATGCGACGCGGGGCAGCTGGCCTCGTGGTGCTGGTGAGATTCCCCCGAGATGCGGCTGATGGTGACAGTGGCTCAGATGGGTCCGGCGACAGGAACCATGACGATGAGTGCTCCGAGAAGGCACTCGCTGGAGTCGCGTGAGCGTGCGGTGCGGATGGGCCGCACGACCGAGCCGAAGCCGGTGATCAAGCGTCTGACCGCGCACCGACGTCGGCGCCTCGGGCGCGGTTGTTCAACAGTGGCCCCAGTATTCCCACGGCGACCACCGGCTGGTGGACCACCGAGCTCGCCGAGACGGGGCTCACCCGACCAGAACCGCCCGAAGCCACATCTACGTGACGCCTCGTCGGTACGGGATCGAGACCCTCTGCGGAGGACGGGCGAGCGCGCAGGCGGCGGGCCAGTATCAGGAGATCAGAGCGTGGTGGTGGTCAACCGCTCTGAAGCTCGATGAGCTGCGGTTTTCTCGACGCGGTTGTGTGTGCGCGGCGTAATCGGGGAGCCAGCAGGCAGTCGAGTTGTCCGCGGGGGTGTGATTCATGCCGTCGGTGATCGCGTTGCTGGAACGTCGCGAGGCCCGGGCCCGGGAGGATCTGGATGCCTGGCTGGAGCGGCTGCGCGATGAGCAGGAGCATGTGACGTCTCGCCAGGAGCAGTCGGCCGGGCTCGGGACTGATGCCGAGCGTCTGATCCGAGACCGCGAGGGCTCGGTTTTGCGGCTGCGGCTCATCCGGGATCGGTCCCGGATGAGCCGCAGCTCAAGAACAGCCGTTGGACTTCGTCTGGTGGTTCAGCTGCGGCTGGTGAGGGTCATCGACTGCGGCAAGGATTGGGTGGGATCGGCGATCGGACCCACAATCGTGATCTGGCGCTGAGGTGACACCGCGACGCTGCTGGGGTCGAAGAGCGTGCCGGCAGGCAGGCCCAGGGAATGCCACTTTCCGTCGGCGAACCGCATCGCGTAGCCGTCCGAGCCGGGACCGGGGTACGGGGCCAGGGTGGTCCGGCCGGCCACGACGACGCCCTGCGGTGTCAGGGCGAGGGATGCGATGCGGCCTGCCGTGTTCGGTGTGGGGACCTGCTGCCAGGTATGGCCGTTCCAGTGCTCGACCAGGGCGTGCCCCACTCCTCCGTCGGCCGGGTCGAGCATGTCCCGGCCCACTGCCCACACGTCGTTCGGTCCGCCGGCCGCGACCGCGTTGAACTCGCCCGCCACCCCGTGATACTGCGGGGTGGCGACGTGTGTCCAGGTGCGTCCGTCGGAGTGCAGCAGCACCGGCTGGTCCTGGTCGAGGTTACTCCCCACCGCCCAGATGTCGTGGGTGTTGATCTCGGTCACGGCATCGAGGGCCCAAGCCCCGGCGAGCTTCGGGAGCGGGACAATCTTCCAGCTGGTGCCGTTCCAGTGCTCGACCAGTCCCACCAGATGTCCGTTGGGGCCGTCGGGCGCGCTGGGGACCTGGGCCCAGCCCACTGCCCACGCGTCACGGCTGCTGAGTCCGGACTCTCCAAGGAAGCCGGCAGTGTCCTGGATGGTCGCAGCCGGAACGGGTGCCTTCGCCAGCTTCCAGGCCGCTCCGTTCCAGTGCTCGGTGACGATGCCGCCCACCGTGGGGGCGTCGTCGCCGACTATCCAGCCGTCGCGGCTTGAGTCCGAGGTGACCGCGTTGAAGCGTGTGTCGGTGCCGGCGGGCAGGGGCGCGGTTGCCGTGTCCGTCCAGCCGCGCCGGTCCCCGTCTTTTCGCGTCAGCAGTACCGGCAGGTGCTGCGTGACCTTCGGGCCGACTGGGATGATCTGAAATCCTGCCGCCCAGGTGGTGTGCGCGTCCGGCTGGGCGACGCTGGTGAGAACGGTGTCCTTCGTCGGCACGGCAGAGGCCGTCCAACCCGGCTTGCCTTCCGGGGCCGAAGCAGCCGAGGCTGGGACGGCCGGGCTCACGGCCCCGGAAGCGATCAGCACTGCGGTGGCGGCGGTCAACGTCTTGGTGCGAGACACGGTGATCTGCTCCTTGGGATTCAGACATTGGGTGTGGGCGGTTGGGCGGTCCCGTAGCGGGGCGCCCGGGGGCTGTGGTGGGTGGTGGTCAGCCGGTGGCGCTGTCGGCAGGGCCGACCGTGAGGAATGTCAGCCGTTCCACGACCGCTCCGGCCCTCAGGGCGGGCCTGCCACCGGACAGGTTGCGTCCCTGCGCGACTTCGTCCATCTGGGCCGTCGGACGCGTGAGGGAGGGTGACAGTGCGGGTAGGGCCTGGGCGGCCGTGAAGAGGGTCTCGAGCAGTTGGCCGTTGGCCGGGTCGATGATGTAGCGGACGATGAGCTTGCCGTCGGCCCGCTCCACCGCCATGCCGGCCCGACCGGTGGCGTCGGTGGCCTTGCCCACCAGGCGGACGCCGGGCAGATCCGCAGCCACCTGGTACAGCGCACTTCGCAGTTTCGGTGAGGCAGGGGAATCCAGGAGGTCGCCGATGACGGTGAACACCTCCTCGGAATGGTCCTGCCCGGGGTTGGCGAACTTCTCCAGCAGGGTGCGCAGCGCGGCCGTGTCAGTGGGCAGCGCATCAAGCTGGTCCCAGGTCAGGTTGCGGATGCCGATGCTGAATTGGCCGGGACCCGCTGACGCCTTGTCCTCGCGCAGAGGCGAGGTGACGCGCAGGTGCGAGGTGCGGCCGGCGTGGTGGGCCAGGAGCTCTTGCATGTCGACGCGCGAGCCGTCCGCTTCCACGCGGATGGTGCTGATCTCCCAGTAGGGTGCGTTGCCCCAGTCGGCGCTCTGCGCCGACTGGACGTAGGAGACCTGACTCAGGAACGTGGAGGCGTTCTCGGCGGCGGACGGGGGCTGGGGGCCAGGGGCGGTGGTGGGCTGGACGACGGTTGAGGCCACCGCAGCTGCGGCCGTGATTGCGGTGATGCCGGTCAGCGCCAGACGAAGCGTCCAACGGCGAGGGCGCCGGGGCTGCTCGAAGGAGGTGTCACGAGCGCCGACCGAGGCGTACGCCGCGCTCAGCAGAGCGGCCCGGCCGTGCTCAACGGCTGCCTGGCTCGGTTCGGCCTCGGGCCCGGCCAGCGCGTTCCCGATCAGGGTGAGGTCATCCATGGTCGTTCTCCGCTTCGCTAGTTGCTGGTTGTGTGCTGGGTGAGGGCAGGTTCCAGAAGCCGCCGCATTTTCGTGCGAGCCCGATTCATCCGGGAGCCGACCGTGCCCGAGGGGATGCTCAGGGCCTGGGCAACCTCGGCATAGCTGAGGCCGGCCACCGCGATCAGCAGCAGGACGTCGCGGTCAGCCCGGGCGAGCGTGGCCAACGCCTCGCCGAGCTGGGGCCGTAGCCGCAGTGCGGCGACCTGGTCGGCGACGGTGTCCTCGAAACCGGTCTCAGCATCGGTTTCCCCCGCGCGCAGGTTCGTGTAGTGCCGGCGCTCAGCACGGCGGTGGCGGCCGACAAGGTTGGTGGCGATGCCGAACAGCCAGGCCCGGACCTGCCCCCGGGCAGGGTCGAAGGTTCCGCGTTTTCGAAAGGCGGTCAGGAACACCTCCGCGGCCACGTCCTCGGCCACGTCCGCCCCGAGCCGGGCTGCCACATAGCGGTGGACAGCCCGATAGTGCGCGTCATACACAAGCGCGAAGCGCTCCGGCACCCCCAACGACGCCTCGACTGCCGCCCGCACGGAAGCGTCAGCGGCCGTCCCGGAGGGGTCCAGCAGATCAGCTTGTGGCGTCACAGATATCCCTCGGCGGTTGGAACGGAAAACTGGTCACACCCATACTTCGCCCCAGAGCGAATCCTTCTTCACGGGCCCACCACCGATCTCTGACCGCGATTCGTCGGCCGCCGGTGCACGACGAACATTTCAGCGGTTCGCCCGTGAAGTCCCGATGCCTCTGGGGCGGATGGTCGCTCGACGTTGCGGCTCGCAGGCGCAACTGGGCGTCGTGCAGCGGCACGTGCGGCGCCACCTTGGTGGAGACGGTTGGGAAAGCGCGGCCCTGCGCGGGTTCGCCGGTGATCGTGCGCGGGCCGTCGATGTGCAACACGCTCGCTCAGGAAGGCGGGGTGCCTGGGAACCTGGCCGCGCAGTGCCACGAGATCTACGGCTGAGCACGGGAAGGACTTGGGGGCGGTGCGCGCTGCGCAACGACCTCGGCACAGTTGGCGTCCAGCGCCAGTACACCGGCACCGCGGCCCGGATCGAAAACGCCCAGGTCGCCGTCTACCTGGTCTACGCAGGTCAGCGTGGGCACGCCGCGGTGGATCGGGAACTGTATATCCCGCGCTCCTGGACCTCCGACCCCGACGGGTGTCGCGCCGCCGGACTCGGCGAGGAGACGTCGTTCGCCACAAAGCCCGAGCTGGCCGCGCGCATGGTGGCCCGGTTCCTGGACACCGGCCACTGGTCCGCCTGGGGTGCGGGCGGCGAAGTCTACGGCGACAACCCCAAGCTGCGGAGCGCCCTGGAGGAGCGCGGCACCGGCCACGTTCTCGCGGTGGCTTGCTCGCACGAAGTCACCACCGCCGCAGGGAAGTTCCGCGCGGACGCCCTGATCAAGAAGGTGTCCCGGCGGGCGTGGCAGAAGCTCTCCGCAGGCGCGGGCGCGAAGGGCCGACGCTACTACGACTGGGCCGTCGTCGACCTCGCCGACCCCGCTCCCGGCAGCCGTCAACTACTGAGCCGCCACAACCGCGAAACCGGTGAACTCGCCTACTGCCACTGCTACTCGCCCACCCTGGCGCCGTTGACTACGCTGGTGCGCGTCGCTGGATCAAGGTAGCGGGTAGAGGAGTTCTTCCAGTCCGGAAAGGGCCTGGCCGGACTGGACGAGCACCAGGTCCGCCGCGACGGGTCCTGGTCCGCTGGGTCACCATGGCCATGCTGGCGCACGCCTTCCTCGCCGTCATCCGCCCCGACGAACACGCCCGTCAGCCCGCTTCCGACGCCCTCATACCCCTCACCTGCAATGAGATCCAGCGCCTGTTCGTCACCCTCGTAGTCCAACCCGTCCGCGACGCTGCCCACCGGCTCGGCTGATCCGACTGGCGACGCCGGCACCACTCCCGATTCCAGACCAGCCACTATGGGTGGCAAGCCGCCCATACATGGAGATCACAATCTACGGCTGGAGTAGCACGGCCTACAGCTGGACTACTGGCCAACCGTCAGAACAAGCTTGCCCTGGACCTGGCCTGCGTCCAGGGCAAGGTGGGCGGTCGCGGCATCGACGAGGTCGAAGGTGGCCTCGATGTGAGGGCGGATCTTCCCGGCGTCCGCGAGTTCTGCGATCCGTTCCAGGGAGGCATAGTCGGGCTCGACGGAGGTCACGACGAGTCGCACGCCGCGCGCTGCGGCCGCGGTGGCAAGCTCGTCTCCGTCCTCGAGGATGCTGACGAGCACGCCTCCTGCCCGCAATACGCCCAATGAGCGCTGGCCTTGGGCGGTCGAGTCGAAGACGACGTCCATGTTCCGAACGGTGTCGGTGAAGTCGGCGGTCCGGTAGTCGACCAGATCATCGGCCCCGAGTCCGCGCAGGAAGTCATGGCGTGCCGCGCTCGCCACTGCGGTGACGTGGGCACCGTGCGCCTTGGCTATCTGCACCGCCAAGTGCCCCACCCCGCCAGCCGAGCGCAGGATCAACACCCGGTCTCCGGGTGCGATTCGGGCCCGGTCGACCAACCCCTGCCACGCCGTCAACGCGGCCAACGGAAGAGCAGCGGCTTCTACGTGGCTGAGTGACGCTGGCTTCCGCGCCAGCTGCCGGGAGGGCGCGGCGACATACTCCGCGTAGGCGTTGGCCGCTCGCGGGAAGAACGGCATGCCGAACACCTCGTCGCCGACGCCGAAGCGGGCGCCCGACCCGGCCTCTTCCACCACCCCGGAGATGTCCCAGCCCACGCCGAAAGGTGGTTCGCCCAGCAGTGGGTACTCCCCCGACCGGACCACCGCGTCCACAGGGTTTACCCCACAGGCACGCACCCGGACCAGTACCTCGCCCGGCAGACAGCTCGGCCGGTCGGTGTCCACGACCTCCAGAACCTCCGGACCTCCGAACGACTTCTGCATGACCGCACGCATCAACATGCACACCATCCCCCATACACATTCGCCGAGGTGCGTCCCGTTCCGCGCCGACGCTGGCGATCATAGCGGCGCGAACGACCCCGCCAGCGAGATCACGATCTAGGGTCTGTACAGCCAGCGGGACGGTGAGGTGTTCGCGGGGATGTCGCGCGAACCGCGGCAAATACCACCATGCTCTCCTGGCAGGTCGAATGGTCCGGCAGCTTCACGGCCGGCGACGGGGGCGGCGGTTCGGGGTCGGGCAGCTCCAGCAGCGCCTTGCGGGTGGTCCGGATCTCCTCGGCGCCGGTGTCGAACCCGTTCAGCAGCGCTGTCAGCTCCGCGACCTTCTCCCGGGCCGTCTCGGCCCGCGCGGCGATCTCCCGTTCTCGCGCGAGTCGCACCAGCAGCGCCCCGAGGGTCAGCTCCCCGCTGGTCGAGCGCCGCGCCAGGTGGAGGTGGAGGCGTCGGTCAGCGCGGGCTCAAGGCCGGGTGTGCAGGAGCAGAACAGCAATGTCATCGCGGCGTGGGAAGTCGTGTGATGACTCCGCCAAGAGCGCATCGATGAGGGTGTCGAGCTGTCCGGCCTCCGACATGTCGCCACGGTTGAGAATGCCGGCGCACTTGGCAAGTTGTTGATCCAGATCAATGCCTGGGGCCTCGACCAGCCCGTCGGTGTACATGCCGAGCAGGGAGCCAGCTGGGAGGGCAAGCTCGGTCAGCGGGTATTCAGGATCGGGTGTGGCGCCGAGGAGGGGACCCGGAGCGATCTCGACGGCGGAGCAGGGCTGGCCGGGTAGGCGTAGCAGCGGGGGCAAGTGGCCGGCGTTGGCGAGCTGTACCCGGTTGTGGGCGAGGTCGATCCGGGCGAACAGGCAGCTGGCGAGCAGTTCGGTCTGGAGGTCGTCGAGGAGTCGGCTGGTGCGCGCGAGGACTTGATCGGGTGGGGTGCCGGCGCTGATGTAGGCGCGGATGGCCGTGCGGATCGTGCCCATCGTGGCGGCTGCTGCCACGTTGTGCCCTTCCACGTCGCCGATCACCGCAACGACGGTCGTGTCGTTGATACGGACGAGGTCGTAGAAGTCACCGCCGATGTCCATGCCGCGTGTGGCGGGCAGGTAGCGGGCGGCTGCTTCGAGCCGGGGGTCCTCGGGCAGGGTTTGCGGGAGGAGTGCTTCCTGCAGGCCGCGGGCAAGTAGGTGCTGTTCGTCGTACAGGCGCGCGCGGTCCAACGCCTGGGCGATCAGGCCGGCCAGGGACGTGAGCACGGCGCGTTCATTGGCGCCGAATCGCCGTTCCTTGTCGTAGGCGAAAGCGCAGCAGCCGACCGGATGGTGGTAGACGGCTAGCGGGAGAAGAGCCCAGGCCTGCTTGCCCGTAATCTCCGAGAGCCGTGGAAAGCGCTGGTTGATCTCGTCGGCCGAGCTCAAGAAGAGGGCTCTGCCTGTGGTGGCCGCCTGTGCCGCTGCGCTGAATGCCGTGTCGAGCGGGGCTCCGTCCAGCAGGTCGGCGATGTCAGGCGGGTAGCCCTGATGGCCGATCACGTGCAGGCGGCTGTCCCTCACCGTGAACATGATCGCGGCCTGCGCGTCCACGACGGGCATGATCTGCTCGACGACCACCCCGGCCACGTCCCGCACCGTGGCTGCCTCAGTAAGCGCCGCAGCGACATGCACCACCTGGTAAAGATGCCCCGCGCTCTTCGGTGTTGTCGGAGAGCTCTCACCGGCATTTCGCGGCGTACCGGGATCGGTGGCGGTCTTGTTCACCAGCACGGTGATTCCGCTGCCGTCCGGATAGAGGCGGAAGAGCAGGCTTTCGTGTGGCGGTCGCACGACCGTGAAGGAGACCGGCTCACGGCTCACCACTGCCGCGCGATAGCCGTCCTCGCACACGGGGTCGTCCAACCACGGGATTGCATGCCATGGGAGCGTCCCGAGCAAGTCGGACTCCGTGCCCCCCAGCAGGGCGGATGCCTTTGGAGTGACGAAGGTGAAGCGGCCCTGGAGGTCCAGCCCGCAGACGCCCACGGGCAGCCGCTCGATGGCATCGTTAGCAGCGAGCCCACGCTGCGCCAGATCGGCGCTTCGGGTGGGAGTGGACAGTACCCGAGGACGGCGGGGAGGCAGCGGCAGGCGCCTCCGCGCCTGGGTGTCGATGAGCCGGGCAAGGGAGTGGGCGCCGGCTGCAATGTTCCGGCGTTCGCGGGAATTGGCTACCGGCGGATGGGTGGCAGGCCACATCAGCATCAGAACGCCCCACCTGTGCGTCCCCGTGACCGGCAGAGCGGCGAGCGCGAACGGATACGGCAGCACGGCGGCGACCCGCGGATAGGTTCGTGCCATCCCCTCATGGGTGCCGACCCACACGAAACGCTGGTCCCGATAGGCATCCGTCCCGGGCAACGGCGTGGAGATGCTGGCGCTGAGCCACGGGCTGAGAAGATCGAGCGGCAGCCCTGCCAGCAGCGTGAGCCTCAGCATTCCCGGGTCGGTATCCCTCAGGTAGAGGGCGCCCGCGATCGCCCCCACCTGGCGCATGCACTCTTGGAAGGGGGCGTCCAGGTACGCAACCGCTTCCGTATCCTCGATCACGCCTGCACCTGGCACGCCGGATCGAGGCGCCACACCGCCCATACTGGGACGCTACGTCCATACCCATGCGGTCGCACCCCGGGTCATCCTGGCGGCCCCAGTGGTTCGTACTCCGCTACTCGCCGGCACAGCCACGGCAGCCAAGCGTGGTGTCAAGCAGCACACGCAATCGGCGCCCAGGCCGGGCCGAGCACAGGTCTTCGGCGAGTGGCGAGGAGCTCGCTTCAGGGTGTCGGGTGCTGTCAGGTCCGGGCTGCCGGGTCGAGCATCGCGGCCAGGCCCTGGGGCGAGAGGAGGTGGTCGACCGCAAGGCGGCGGGCGCCCTCGACGCCCGCGCGGGGACCCAGCAGGGAGGTCTCGATGGACATCGTGCGGGTGGCCAATGGCAGGGCCCGGCGGTAGACGGCGCCGCGGATGTCGGCGAGCAGGTCGTCGCCCAGGCCGGCCATGCTGCCGCCCAGCACGATGGCGTCGGGGTTGTGGAAGCTGACCAGCGTGGCCAGCAGTTCGCCCAGCCGCTGTCCGGCCAGACGGACCTGATGCCGCGCCAGCGGGTCTCCCGCCGCGACGAGGCGGACGACGTCGGCCGCGCCCCGCGCTGCCAGACCGGCCTTGGCCAGGGTGGCGGCGATGGCCGCGCCGGAGGCGACCGCCTCGACGCAGCCGGTGTTGCCGCAGTGGCAGAGCACGTCCTCGTGTCCGGGCAGGGGTATGTGGCCGATGTCCCCGGCCGCGCCGCTCGCCCCCCTGTGCACCAGGCCGTCGGAGACGATGCCGCAGCCGATGCCGGTGCCGACCTTGACGTAGAGCAAGTGGCGGGCTTTGGGGCGGTGGCTGAACTCGCCGACGGCCATCATGTTGACGTCGTTGTCGACCAGGACGTCGGCGCGGTACCGGTCCGCGAAGAAGCGAGGGATCGTGTAGCCGTCCCAGCCGCGCATGATGGGCGGGCGCACGACTGTGCCGGTGACCGCCTCGACGGGGCCGGGGACGCCGATGCTTATGGCCCTGACGTCCTCGCGGGCGCGCCCGCAGGCGGTGAGCAGCCGTGAAGCCTGCTCGTCGAGGGCGGTCAGCACGGTGTCCGGGCCGTCGTTGACGTCCGTGGTCTGGGTCTCCTCGGCGAGGACGCGGCCGCCGAGTTCGGAGACGGAGACTCTGCGGTGCGTAGCGCCCAAGTCGATGGCACAGATCAGCGTGTGCTCGGAGGCGAGTTCCAAGGTGAGCGGCGGGCGGCCGCGCTCGCTCGCGGCGGTGCCCGTCTCGAGCAGGACGCCACGGGCGATCAGCAGGTCGACGCGCTGGGCGACGGCGGCGCGCGAGAGCCCGGTTGCGTCCACGAGCCGGCTGCGTCGCGTCACGCCGGAGGCAACCAGTCGTGCCAGCTCGCTGAGCGAGTCCAGTTGCCGTCCGCTCGGCGTCCCTGTGCCCATGCGCCGTCACCTCTCCGATTTATGGCAGAACTTAGCCGAATTATTGTCATTGTCAACGTAAATAAGCCTGGCTAGCGTCGACTTCAGCAGAAAAGGAGGGCCGCCGTGCCCCAGCTTCCACTGCGCGCGGCCATCCTCGGCGCAGGCATGATCGGACGCGTCCACCTGGACGCCGCACGCCGGGCCGGGGCCACGGTCGTCGGCATCAGCGCATCCACGCCCGCCAGGGCCACGGCGGCGGCCGAACGGCTAGGGGTAGCCCAGTCCTTCGACTCCGCCGAGGAGTTGGCCACCAGCGACGCCGTCGACGTCGTGCACGTCTGCACACCCAACGACACCCACCGCCCGCTCGCCGAGCTCGCGCTCAAGGCCGGCAAGCACGTGATCTGCGAAAAACCCCTCGGCCGCACCCGGGCAGAGGCGGACGCCCTGGTCGCCGCCGCCGACTCGCGCAGCGGGCAGGTCGCCGCCGTTCCCTTCGTCTACCGCTACCACCCCATGGCGGCGGAGGCCCGGGCTCGGGTGAAGGACGGCCGCGCCGGCAGCGTCAGGCTGCTCCACGGCCACTACCTGCAAGACTGGCTCTCCCTGCCCGCTGACACCAACTGGCGTGTGGACCCTGACATCGGCGGTCCCTCCCGCGCTTTCGCGGACATCGGCTCGCACTGGTGCGACCTGGTCGAATGGGTCACCGGCCACCGCATCACCGAGGTCACCGCGCTGACCCGGACTGTGGCGCGCGACGGCACGAACTGCCGGACCGAGGACGCCGTCCAACTCCTGCTGTGCACGGACCTCGGCGCCATCGGCGCGCTGACGGTCTCCCAGATCTCACCGGGCCGCAAGAACCGCCTCTGGTTCGAGGTGGACGGCGAGCGGACCTCGCTCGCCTTCGACCAGGAGAACCCCGAGTCGCTCTTCGTCGGCAGTCGCGCCGAGAACAGCGTGCCTGCACGTGATCCCGCGCTGCTGTCCCCCTCGGCCGCACGGCTGTCCACCGTCCCCGGCGGACATCCCATGGGCTACCTCGACTGCTTCGCCGCGTTCGTGCGCGACGTCTACGCCGCGGCCCGCGGCGACGGCATACCGGACGCGTTCCCCTCCTTTGACGACGCCGCCCGCATGGTCCGCCTGACCGAGGCGGTCCTGCGTTCGGCCGCGTCCCGCTCCTGGATCGAGGTGCCGTAAGTGAAGCTCGGCTTTCTGACCGCCTGCCTTCCCGAACTCTCCCTGCCCGACATCGCGGCCCGCGCCTCGGCCCTCGGCTATCAGGCCCTGGAAGTCGCCGCCTGGCCGTCCACCGGCTCACGGGAGTTCGAGGCCAGCCACATCGACGTGGCCGACTTCGGCAAGGCCCGGGCCGACGACATCCGCGCCCTGTTCGACCGCCACGGGCTGACGCTGTCCGCCCTGGCCTACTACGAGAACAACCTCCACCCCGACGAGTCCCGACGCGCCGAGATCGCCGCGCACCTGCGGTCCACCGTCGACGCCGCCGCGCTGCTGGGTGTGGAGTGCGTCGGCACCTTCATCGGCCGCGACCCGGGCCGCACCGTCAAGGAGAACCTCGCGCTGGCCGAGCGGCTGCTGCCGCCACTGGTGGAGTACGCCGGCGAACGCGGCGTCAAGATCATGATCGAGAACTGTGTGATGGAGGGCTGGCACCCGGACGGCTACCCGGGCAACCTCGCCTACTCCCCGGAACTATGGGAGTGGATGTTCAGCCTCGGCCTCTACCTCAACTTCGACCCCTCCCACCTGCTCTGGCTGGGTATCGACCCGGTCGAGGCGCTCACCCCCTACCTGGGCCGCATCCCGCACGCGCAGGCCAAGGACGCCCAGCTCAACCCCCGCGCCCGCAACCGCTACGGCGTCTTCGGGCGCACGGTCGAGCGCAACGACGGCTGGGACAGCGGCTGGTGGCGCTACCGGGTCCCCGGCCTGGGCGACGTCGACTGGCGCCGGCTCGTCGACGCCTTCTACGAAGGCGGCTTCACCGGCGTCCTGTCGGTCGAGCACGAGGACGCGGTCTGGAGCGGCAGCACCGAACGCGTCACCCAGGGCCTGCAGATCGCCCACCGCACCCTGCGCCCCCTCATCGTCGTCTGAAACGCGCGCCGGCTGAACCGCATCGCCGCAACGAGAGGACACCACCGATGACCAGCCCCATCAGCGTCCAGCTCTACACGCTGCGCGACCAGATCGCTCAAGACCACGACACGGCCCTGACCCGGCTCGCCGCCATCGGCTACACCGCCGTCGAACCGTTCGACCCGATGAACGACCCCAAGGGCTTCCGCCGCACCGCCGACGACCTCGGACTGACCGTCACCAGTACCCACGCCTACGCCCTGCTCCAGCCGGACGCCGACCAGGACGCGGTCTTCGACGCCGTCGCCACACTCGGCACCGATCTGGTGGTCATCCCCGGCGGCATCGCACCCGAGGAATTCACCAGCCACGACGGCATACGCCGGACCGCAGACCTGCTCAACGGCTTCGCGGTCGACGCCGCCCGGCACGGCATGCGCATCGGCTACCACAACCACTGGTGGGAGCTCGAATCGCGGATCGACGGGCGTCACGCCCTCGAAGCGCTCGCCGACCTGCTCGCGCCCGAGGTCTTCCTGGAGATCGACACCTACTGGGCCGCTGTCGGCGGCGCAGACGTACCCGCGCTGCTGCGCGGCCTCGGGGAACGGGTGCTGGCCCTCCACGTCAAGGACGGCCCCGGCGTCCGGAACGAGCCGAACACCGCCGTCGGCCAAGGCACCATGCCGATCGCAGACTTCCTCGCCGCCGCTCCCACCGCCCAGCGAATCGTCGAACTCGACTCCTGCACGGGCGACGTCTTCGACGCCCTCGCCCAAAGCCATGCCTACCTCGCCCGTCTGGAGCGCACCGCATGAACACCGGCCCAGTCGGCGTCGCCCTGGTCGGCGCGGGCGTCATCAGCGCCCAATACCTGAAGACCCTCGGCGAGTTCCCCGACATCGCCCTGATCGCGGTCGCCGACCTGGACGTCGAACGCGCCCGGTCCGTCGCCCGCAAGTACGACGTCCCCGAGGCAGGCGACGTGGCCTCGGTCCTGGCGATCCCCGAGGTCGAGATCGTCGTCAACCTGACCGTCCCGGCCGCCCACGCCGAGATCGCGAAGGCGGCCCTGACCGCGGGCAAGCACGTCTACGGCGAGAAGCCGCTCGCGCTCGACCCACAGGACGGCGCCGCGATCCTCGCCGACGCGCGAAGTCGCGGCCTGCGGGTGGGCAGCGCCCCGGACACCTTCCTCGGCGCGGGCCTGCAGTCCGCCCAACGGGCCCTGCTCGCGGGCACGATAGGCGAACCCGTCAGCGCGACCGCCGTGATGCAGAGCCCGGGCCCGGACCGCTGGCATCCCAGCCCCGAGTTCCTCTACGGCCACGGCGGCGGACCGCTGTTCGACATGGGCCCCTACTACCTGACCGCCCTCGTCGCCCTCCTCGGCCCCGCCACGCGCGTGGCCGCCACCGCTCGCCGCGCCCGCGACCACCGGGTGATCGGGTCCGGCCCCAGGGCCGGCACCAACTTCCCCGTCGACGTACCCACCCATGTCCACGCGCTACTCGACTTCGCCAGCGGCCCGAGCGCGGCCGCCACCTTCAGCTTCGACTCCCCCCACTCACGGTCACTCCTGGAGATCACCGGCACCCAGGGAACCCTCCAACTCCCCGACCCGAACAGCTTCACCGGCCCGCTGCGCATCCGGCGCTTCGAGGACGACACCTGGCGCGAACTCCCGGTCGAGGGCCCCGTGGCCGGCCGCGGCCTCGGCGTCCTCGACCTGGCCCGCGCACTGCGCACCAACCAGCAGCACCGCGCCTCCGGCGACCTGGCCCAACACGTCCTGGAGACAATGACCGCCGTCGCCGAGTCCGCCGCAACCCACGCAACCGCACACCTACAGCCGAGGAACACCACCATCCCGCCGCTCCCCAGCGACTGGAACCCGACCGCAGCCACACTGACCTGACGGGGCGCCCGCTCCGAGACCCTGCCCGATCTGTTTGCGGCCGAAGCGGCCCGTACCCGGCGTACAGGCCGACTCGTCCGCCGCCATACAACGCCGCAGGTCAGGCAGCTACCTGAGCACGCAGGGAACAGAGCCGTCGACAAGCCGTATAACGATCTTGCCGTTGCCCACGGGGCCGTCTCACAGGCAGCACCGGCACGCGTCACGGACGCAGGGAGCCATGATGGGACGATGAGCAGCTGCCATCCGGCGCGCTGGGCCTGCACAACCTGCCCTCGAAGTCCTGGCAGGTCAATCGCGGCTGGATGCTGAGCGTGAATCTCGCCGCCGATCTGAACGCCTGGCTGCGACTACTGGCCCTGCACGACCACGACGACCTGGCCGACGCCGAGCCCGACACCATGCGCTTCCGCCTCTATCACCAGCTCGCACTACTGACCAAGCGCGCCCGCCGCCACTGACTGCGGATCGCAGGTGACCTCGCCCTGGGCCAGCGCGTTCACCTGTGGTGCGGGGCTGCGCTCGAGCAGTCTCCTGTACTCGCCCGGATCCGGCAGCGGTCCGTGGTCCGATGTCACCCTCAGCGCCGCGGCCGCGGTGACGTGTCCGGTATGCAGGCAGCGCTCTGCAGACTGCCCCTTGAGCAGGCCGGCGAGGAAGCCGGCGGCGAACGCGTCACCGGCGCCGACTGGTTCGACGATATCGACCTTGAGCGAGGGCACAGTCACGCTCGTGTCTGCGCAGAAGGCGGTTGCCGCCGTCGCACCGTCCTTGACGATGAGAATCCGGGGATCGGGCAGGTACGCGCGCACGTCAGTCGCCTCGCGCAGCTCCTCTCCCCACAGCGACTGCGCCTCGTCCAGACCAACGAAGACGACGTCGGCTGCCTGTGCCAGTGTGCGCAGCAGCTCGCGCGGCGGCTCACGCCACAAGGACGGGCGATAGTTCACGTCGAAGCTCGTCGCGGGCCGGTCGGCCGGCTTGTCGCAAAACGCGGCCATCGCCAGTTCCCGGCAGCTGTCGGAGAGCGCCGGGGTGATTCCGGTGAGGTGCCAGAGGGTGGCCGCGCGCAGCGCGGGGCTGGCGAGCATGTCGGGCCCCATGGCCGAGGCTGCCGACCCTCGCCGGTAGTAGCTCACGCGTGTGCCTGCCGCGTCCGGGTCTTTGACCAGCAGGCCGGTCGGCCGATCCGGGTCGGTCTGCACCGCAGTGACGTCGACTCCGGCGGCGCGCACCCGGTGCAGCACCCGGCGGCCGAAGACGTCGTCACCGAGTCTCGACACCCACCGGGACCTCACCGCGTGATCGGCCAGGTACATCGCCACGTTGGACTCCGCTCCGGCCACGTCGAGGGCCAGGCAGGTGGTCTGTTCCAGGGCGATTCCGTCCGTCGGGGCCAGAGCGACCATGGTCTCGCCGATACAGGCCACCACGTGGCCTTCGGCCCGCGCTGCGGGCCGCCAGAGCAGATCGGTCATGTGCGTTCCCAATTGTTGTGACGTTCCTGTCCGTCCATGCTTCCCATGCGTGCGCCCGGCCCGGCGGGTGCGTCGAGTATCGCCGCCACGGGGGCCTCGGCACGGAACGATGCGGAGGCGGAACCGGGAATCTCGACGGTAACGGTGAGGACCGCGCCGTCGTGCGGTCCTGGTGCCCGCAGGCCGTAGCTGGCAGTCGTGATGTGGAGCAAGCGTCCGTCGGCACCACCAAGGCAGACGCTGGTGGGCTGTGTCGCGGGGAGCTCGACCACGCGGTCGAGCGTTCCGTCGGGCAGGTAGCGGTGGACGGCGCCCGCGCCCCACAGCGCTATCCACACGCCGCCTTCACGGTCCACCGTCATACCGTCGGGCTGCCCGCTGCTGCCGGTGAGGTCGACGAGGAGTTCGCGTTCGCTGAGCGCGCCGGTGGCGGGGTCCACCCGGAAGCGGTGGACCGAGCGGCGGGCGCTGTCGGCGAGGTACATGGTGGTTCCGTCGTCGGTGAAGGCGGGGCCGTTCGGGATCGTGACGCCGTTGAGCGCCTTGCTGACGGTCCCGTCGCGGTCGACCCGGTAGAGCGATCCGGCGCCATCGGTCGTGTCATAGGCCATGCTGCCGACCCACAGCCGACCGGACGGGTCCGCGATGGCGTCGTTCATGCGCATGCGCTGGTGAGCGTGCTCCTCCGGGCAGCTCAGCCAGGTGACCGCCCCGGTTCCGGGGATTATGCACACGCCTGTTCCGGCCGCCGCGATCCATGTGTCCCTGCTGCCGTGGATCGCGGCGACCGCCCCGAGCGGGACGTCGAGCGCAGCCAGGATGTTCAGCCGCTCTCCCCCGCTGTCGGCCAGCAGTCGCCCGGCGAGGATGTCCACCAGGACCAGGCGGCCGTCCACCCACCGTGCGCCTTCACCGAGTTCGAGTCGATCACGCCAGCGTGCCGTGGCGTTGCCCAGTTCTGTCCCGGTCACCGGCCGGGCTCCTCGGCCAGCCGAAGGTATGCCCGCGCGCGTTCACGGAGCAGTGACAGGTCGCCGCCGTCAGCGGCGTCGCCGATCAGTGGGCTGCCCACCCCGATGGCTGTTGCGCCGCCGTTCAGGTAGCTGCGGCCGGTCCGCGTGTCCACGCCGCCCACGGGGACGAACGGGACCTGCGGGAAGGGGGCTCGCAGCGTTCTCAGGTAGCCGGGCCCGCCCGTGGCTGAGGCGGGGAACAGCTTGACCGCGTCCGCTCCGGCCGCCTGTGCCGCGATCACCTCGGACGGCGTCAGGGCTCCGACCAGGGTCGACATCCCCAGACTGCGGGCCTGCTCGACGCCGTCGCCGAGGCCTGGTGTCACCGCGAACTGGGCCCCGGCGGCGTGTGCGTCGCGGGCGTCCTGCGCGGTCACCACCGTCCCCACGCCGAGCAGTACCTGCACTCCGAGTTCCTCGCGAGCCCGGGTTATGACGTCGAGCGCCCGGTGGCTGGTGAGGGAGACCTCGATCAGGGTGACGCCCTCGTCTGCGAGGGTGCACACGGTGTCGAGGGCCGCCTCGGCCCGCCGTCCGCGCACGATGGCCAGCAGCCGCCGTGCACGAAGCAATGAAACAAGATCCATTTCTTCAGTTCCTTCCGGTGCGGCGCGGGCATCCGCGAGGTTGAGTACTCTGCCGAGAATCGGTTCCGCGCCGATGCTGCGGTAGGGGTGGTGCTGGGGAAAGCCGCCCAGGCTGCGCCACCGCGCGACCGGGGCCAGCCGCTGCTCGGCTTTCACGGTCAGTGGTTCGCCGTGGATGGTGACGGACGCGTTGTGAGCGCGGCTCACCACTCAGCCAGGGTGCCGTCGGGCTGGCGCCAGACCGGATTGCGCCAGCGATGCCCGGCGCGGTCCGCGGCTCGCACGGCTGCCTCGTCGACGGTGACTCCGAGGCCGGGCAGCGACGTGCGCAGCGCGTGTCCGTCGACGAAGCGGAACGGCTCGGGGTCCAAGACGTAGGACAGCAGGTCCGCGTCGTTGTTGTAGTGGATGCCGAGGCTCTGCTCCTGGATCAGGAGATTCGGTGTGGCGAAGCCGAGTTGCAGGTTCGCGGCCAGCGCGATCGGGCCGAGCGGGCAGTGCGGGGCGAGCAGCGCGCCGTAGGTGTCGGCGAGCGACGCGATGCGTGACACCTCGCTGATCCCGCCCGCGTGGGACGGGTCCGGCTGCACGACCGCCACCCCGGCCTGCAGCACGGGCAGGAAGCCCACGCGGCTGTAGATGCGCTCTCCGGTCGCCAGTGGCACGGGGCTGGCCCGGACCAGTGAGGCCAGGGCGTGGTGGTGTTCGGGTAGCACCGGCTCCTCGACGAACAGGGGCCGGTGCTGCGCGAGTTCGGGCAGGATACGCCGGGCGGTGGCGGGGGTGAACCGTCCGTGGCAGTCGATGGCCATGTCCCGCTCGGGGCCCAGCGCTTCGCGCGCTGCCGCCGCGCGGGCCAGGACCCCGTCGACCTCGGCCGAGGTCGCGATCGGTGACATGCGTCCGCAGGCGTTCATTTTCACCGCCGTGAACCCGGCCTCGACCTGGGCTGCTATCCCGTCAGCGAGTTCCTCCGGCTCGTCGCCCCCGACCCAGGCGTAGACGCGGACCCGCTCGCGCACGGCGCCGCCGAGCAGCCCGTACACCGGCGCGTCGTACGTCTTGCCGGCGATGTCCCACAGGGCCTGGTCGATGCCGGCCACCGCGCTGGAGAGCACGGGGCCGTCCCGGTAGAAGCCGCCCTTGGTCAGGACCTGCCAGTGGTCCTGGATGCGCAGCGGATCCTGGCCGATCAGGTACTCGGCGAAGACCTCGACGGCCGCGCGCACCACTTCGGCGCGCCCTTCGACCACCGGCTCGCCCCAGCCGACGGCGCCTTCGTCGGTCTCGATCCGGCAGAACAGCCACCGCGGCGGCACCAGGAAGGTCTCAACCCGTGTGATCTTCACGTGAGGCCCGTCCCGGGCCGTACGCGTTCCTCGCCGCTGATCGCCTTGTCCAGCAGGGCGGACATGGCCGCCTCCGCCGCGTCCGGGTCCTGTTCCCGCGCGGCGTCGAGTACCGCCCGGCGGCTGGGCACAGTGGCATCGGGGTGGTCGTCGCTGCCGTGTACGACTTGGTCACGCGCCACGAGGGCGGATCCGAGCACCGCTTCCATGCGCTCCTGGAGTTCGTTCTGGGTCGCACCGAGCAGGCTGCGGTGGAAGGCCAGGTCCGCCTCGACGGCGCCGCGCGGGTCGCCGGCCGTGGACATCGAGGGCCGGGCGGTGTCCGCGCCGAGTTCCTGCTGTAGCGCCGTGAGGTCGAGTGTTCCGACTTCCGGCAGCTCTCCGCTCAGGACCCGCCGGGCGATGATCTCCACGGTCTGGCCCTGGACGCCGCGGCTCCCATAAATCGGCATGTGCTGTGTGCCCTTCTTGACCTCTAGTCGGAAGCTCAGGCCGATGCCTTGGCGACGCTCCAGCCGCCGTCCACGACAAGGCTCGCGCCGGTGATGAACGATGCCTCGCCGCTGGCGAGGAACGCGATGGCCGCCGCAACCTCCGATGGGGCGCCGAAGCGGCCCGCCGGGGTGGCCTGGACGCTCTGGTACCGGCCCTCGTCGCCGACCCGGTCCCAGGCCGCGGTCAGCACCGGTCCTGGCAGCACCGCGTTCACGCGTACCTGCGGTGCGTACTCGACCGCGAGCTGCCCGCACAGCGATACCAGTGCGCCCTTGGCGGCGGCGTAGGCGGGGTGGCCGGGTATCCCGATGCGAGCGTGGACCGAGGAGACCAGCACGACGCTGCCCTCGCGCTCGCGCAGGTCGGCCAGCAGCGCGCGGGTGCCCAGGAAGGATGCGGTGAGGTTGACCGCCAACTGGCGGTCCCAGGAGGCTCGGGAGGTCTCGTGCACGGCCGCGACGTCGACGTTGAACGCGTTGCTGACGAGCAGGTCCACCGGGCCGAAGGCGTAGGCGGCCTCGGCGATGCGGTACCAGTCCCCCTCGTCGGCGGCATCGGCGTGCACGAAGCTCGCGCGGCCGCCGCCGTCCGTGATCGACCTGCTCACTTCCGCGCCTCGGTCGGAGATGTCCGCGACGATCACCGCCGCGCCCTCCTGCGCGAGGCGTCTGGCCGTCGCCGCGCCGATACCCGACGCTGCACCGGTCACCACGGCCACCCTGCCTGTGAACCGCCCGATGATGGCATGCTCCGGTCCGCTCATCTGGTGACGACTCCTCAATTCCTTGACGGGTGATACACAGTCACAGCAATACGTGGATTGAGAACGTTGCTCATCGCAGTTCCCGGCCCTGGGCCTCGCGGCCACCGGCGTCGGACGGATCGTCGAGCAGAACACAGCCCTGGTCGGCCGTGCGTGGCAGCGTGGCCGGCGACTGTCCGACTCGCGCGGTCGCTCCGGCCGGGGCCTCAGGGCCGTGAGCCGACCTTGCCAACCGGCCTTCCAGAACCTCGCCCTTCCTCAGCCAGGCCACGAAGTCGGCACCGGCCCTTGTGACGCCCGGGCTCGCCCACTCGGGCTCGCGCCCGCCGAAGCCGTCTCGAACGCGGACGGGACCGTCCTTACCCGCCGTGATCCTGAACCACGTCGTGATGTTGTTCTCGCGCCTCGCGGAGACCCGGTGGCCGCCTTCGGCACGCAGGTCGGTAAAGGCCGCGTCGTGCCAGCTCCACGGGATGGCGGGGAACAGGCGGATCGTCTCGGTGTCGCGCTTTCCCGGGGTCGGACTCCAACTCTGCAGCAGCATCTCCTGGACGGCCTGCATGGCAGCGAAGTTGCCCTCCAGCGTGAAGGGCCGGTAGGTGAGGTTCGAGAAGCCCTCGCCCGACTGGTCGCCGTTGACGTGGAAGCCGTTGCGCGAGACGAACGCGCGCGTGAAGACGTCCAGGTGGCGGGCAGCCGCTTCCCCGTCGCCGACCCGCGCGCGCAGGCAGCTCATCCAGGCCCACGTATAGCCGCACCATTCGCCGGTGCCCAACTCGTCCCAGGCCGCGAGCGATGCTCGAATGCGCTCATTGTCCCGCGCACCGCCGTCCACGGAGATCAGGTTGAACGGGTGGATCGCGATCAGGTTGGACAGGTGACGGTGGCTCTCACGCAACGGCGTCTCGGCGTCCAACAACAACTCACCGTCGGCGGCGGCGTGGAAGTCGCCCAGTTCGTCGGCCAGTCGTGCCCACTTCCGCGCCGCCGTCGACTGGCCCTGTGCTTCGGCCATCTCCGTAAGCGAGAGGAACAGCATCTTCAGGCACATGAGGTCGTAGTTGCTGTTGGGCTTGAGCCAGGCACGCGGGCCGTTGTCGAAGATCTCCGGTGAGGAGGACCTGGGTAGCACCAGGATCCCGTTTGCGTCGCGCGAGAGCAGTTCCGCCAGGCATCGGCCCACCTCGGCGCACCACGGATAGGCACGATCCCGCAGGAAGTCGTCGTCTCCGGTGTAGCGCCAGTGCAGATAGAACAGGTGGGCGTTCCACGCACTCATCGTCGGGGACATCGAGTACTGGCCCCACCCGCCGAGGGGCTGGCCGGACAACGACATCACACCGGGCGACGCCAGGCCGCCGGTGCCGTAGAAGTCCATGGCGAACCTTCGGAAGGAAGGTGTCAACTTCACCAGGAAGTCCAGGTAGCTGTCGCCGGACTCGAAGTGACCGGCCCCCTGGTAAGCCATGTAGGTCAGCTGGGTGTTGAGATCGTTGTGGTAGTCGCCCTTCCACGGCGGCAGGCCCCCGTCATCAGCGGTCCAGACGCCTTGCAGCGGCATCGGCGGCGCGCCCTGGCGCGAACCTGCACCATAGAGGTAACGGGCGAACTGGTAAGAACGCCGGATGTGCGGTGACGGTATCTCAATGGACGACTGTGCCCAGAACTCGTGCCACCACGCAGCATGCGAGGACAGGACTTCCGCATAGCCCTTTGCCAGCGCTTCGTCGCACCGCTTCCGGGCCAGCATCAGGAGATCCTCACCTGGCGCGCAGTCATTGGTGGTGGTCACGGCCACAGCCAGCAGGGTCTCCGCACCGCGGTGTCGCGTGACGACACAGGCGCAGTACCTGAAACCGTCCGCCGCATCCTGCACGTACCAGTGCGCATCGTCCGTCTGCCCGCGTTTGGCCGGCGGGTAGCCGAGCCCGGCCACGGCACCACCGCTTCTAGGACCGGCATCTCCGGATTCCTCGACTGCACCGGCCGGCAACAACCTGGCTTCCAGCACGGACACGCCGACAACCCGAAGCAGCGCAACAGGTTCGGTCGCACTGACGAGTACCCGCGCCGCGGCTCCGTCATCGAACGCCACCACGCCCTCGGCGGTGGCGAAGTCCAATTCGAACGTCTCGATCGTCCGCGCGGGATCGACCTTCACTTCCAGGCGGCCGGCCGGCAGCTTGGTCGGGGTGACGCCTTCGTAGTACTGACTCCAGGGGTCTCCATCGTCTTCGAGACTGTTCCAGGGATGCTCCTTCCACCATTCCGCCTGGCCGGTAGTGCGCTCGTCCCAAAGATCCCCGCGGTCCAACGACAGACGCAGGGAGCTGCCTTCGCCCCACAGCAAGCCGCCGATCATCCCGCTGCCGAGCGGAACGGCGTCATCCCACCGGCCGACGGGAGCGGCGAGGCGGAGATTGTCGGCCGGATCGGCCGCGGGGACCTGCATGGTGGTGCTCGCTTTCGGCGCTGGTCGAGCGGCTCAGCGCACCACCAGGGCGGGACACACCTGGTTCCTGCATAAGCCGAACGAATTTTCTTGGGGGCGCAATGCCGTTAACCCTCGGGGGCACACGGTCGGACACGTCTCGGCCGGATCCTCGTAGCCGGTCGGGACGCGTCCCGATCAGACCCGCGCCCTCACGCGGATCAGCTCAGTTGATCGTCCACTGCTGAAGCGCGGAGCCGGTGTTCGCTTGCTGCGTCACCAGCGCTCCGGCGGACGTTGAGGCGGTCGTGAGAACCAGCCCGCTGCGCTCGTTCGTGATCGAGTACGCGCCGCCTGCCAGCTGCGTCACGTTCCACAGCTGGTTGGTGCTGCCGACGCAGGTCCACTGATCGATCACGGCGCCCGCGTTCGATCCGCCGCCGTTGACGTCGACACAGAGTCCGGACAGGACGTTGACGATCTCGTAGGAGCCGTCGGGCTGCTGCGCAAACGTCCACTTCTCGTTCGAGCTGCTCGCCGGCGTCCAGGTGTCGAGCTGGACTCCGGGCGACGTGCTGCTGCCCGGGTCGTCGAGCGCCATGCCACTCGCGGTCAGAGTGTGGGTGGTGCCGTTGAGGTTGGCGTTGACAGCCCAGCTGAAGGTGGTCGAGCCGCTCGCCGTGCCCGAGGTGGCGGTGACGGTGACGTTCGAGGATCCGGCGGTGGTCGGGGTCCCCGAGATCAGACCCGTGGAGCTGATGGACAGTCCGGCCGGCAGGCCGGTGGCCGCATACGTCAGGGCGTTGCCGAACGAGTCGGTGCCGGCGACTTGGAGCGACGCGGACCGGTTGGCCGTCGTGGACTGCGAGCCGGGACTGGCGACGATGACGGTCTCGGGAGCTGATCCGACCTGGGTGAGTGTCAGGGTCTGCTCGGCCGCGGTGCGCGTTCCACCGACGCGGTTGCCGGTGGTGTTGGTCCAGTTGCGAGGCGGCGTGGTCTCAGAGTGCCGGCCCGCCGTCGAGGACATGCCGATCACCAGGCCGCTGTAGCGGTTGACGAGGCGGTAGGTGCCGTTCGACGGCGTGGTCGGGAGGACGAACCACTGCTGGCCGACGGTCGGTCCACCGGACCCCTGCGGGGTGACAGTCGGTGCAGTCCCCCAGCGGCGGCTGGCGGTGGAGGTCGAGTCGACGCCGAGCAGCCGGCCGGTGGAGGCGTTGGCGACGTTGTACGAGCCGTCACCGTTGCTGGTGAACTGCCACTGCGCCAGGGGCGACCCACCGGCGGCGGTCAGCGAGGTGGTCGCGGAGCTTCTGGCGACCTGCGACAGGAAGCGGCCGCTCCCGCTGCCGATCGTGTACCTCTTGGTCGTGTCGATCGGTGCGGCCGGCGCGGACGTGGCGATGGTCGTGTTCTCATACAGTCCGCCGGAGCCGTTGTAGCAGGAGACCGAGCAATACGAGCGGAACGTCTTGCCGACGATGGTGGAGCTGGTCGCGTTGGCGCCGTCGACGAACCAGCGGTACCAGGACTGGTCCGTGTAGCTGCCGGAGTCGCCGATCAGCGTCCACTGCTGCGTCGAGAGGTCCCTGGTCGCGTAGTACTGCTGCGGACCGGTCGTGCTGACCTGTTCCGGCTCGCCGATGTACAGGCCGAGGTACGCGTCGTAGGTGATGTTCATGAGGAACAGCGGCGACTTGGACGGCAGGGCGCCTGCCGCGACCTGCTGGTCGACGTCGCCAGTGGTCGATGGGCTGTAGTCGTCGGCGACCGGCGTGTAGCCGGTGGCGTCGACCGAGGTCGGGACCATGTTGCTCTCCAGGCCGCCGACGCCCGGCTGCGTCCAGCTGCCGTCGTACCACTTCTGCCAGGTACCGGTCGCCATCTTGCCGGAGATCGGTGCGCGGGCGACGTGCGCCAGTCCGTCCATGCTCCCCGTGACGCCGCCTTTGGGGACGATGCGCGAGCCGTAGTAGAGGTAGAAGTACCCTGACGCGGTGTCGACGTACAGACGCGGGTCGCCGTCGCCGTAGTCGTACACGGAGTTGGGGAACGCCGTGGTGTCGCCACGGGTGGTGCTGTAGGGCGACGTGACGGCGTGGCCGAGGATGGTCCACACCTTGCCCTGGTCAGTCGACTCGGCGTAGTCGATGGCGTCGTAGTGCAGGCCGTCGCCGAAGGGCTGGCCGGTGAACTCGTTGTGGACCAGGCCGTACCAGTTCCCCGTGTCCGGGTCGACCCAGGTGCCGACGAGATCGCAGTAGTCGGTGAGCGGGTAGCCCGAGCTGGCGGTGGCGTTGACGCCGGTCGGGCCGTTCTCGCAGCGCCAGGTCGTGTTGGCGTTGCTGTCCGAGGAGTTGGCCGGATTCACCGCGTTGTCGAGGGTGTTGTCCGCGGTGGCGGTGTCGAAGTTCGTTCCGGTGTAGAAGGACCACTGGTGCGGGTCGGTGACGCCGTAGTTCGAGTAGGACTCCTGGTAGTAGAAGGTCCCGTCCTTGTCGATGAAGGGACTGGCCGGCGTGTCGTCGGGGTTGGCGAAGGAACCGGTGGAGCCGACGGTCACCGTGTAGGTGGCGCTCGCCGGAGTCGCCGAGGCAGGCGATGTCGCCAGGGCGCTGGTGACCGGCACCAGTGCGGCTGCGGCAGCGACCGCGACCGCGACCAGTGAGGTGAGTGGACGTGACACAGGTACTCCTTCGTGTCAGAACTGCGTTGATGAGCGGTTCAGGACTCCCCGTGGAAAGGTGCGCCACCCGTGCTCAGCGCGCGGGAGGCGGACCTCGTCTCAGCCTTCCGACATGCGGAAGTCGTATGCCGCCGGAACCGGTTGCCCGGGGTAGACCGCTGTCCAGAGCGCGTCGAGGGAGAGCTCGCCCTCGCGCATGTTGTCCACGCGGATCCCTTCGGCCAGGAGAACCCTGACTCGGTCGTCGTCGCCCGAGGCGTGCACGGCCCTCGCCTCGGCCAGACGGATCCGGCCGTGGTCTCGGTCGGCCTGCGGCAGCGCCTCGATCAGGGCCAACACCTCGCCGGAACGGCCGGCAAGGAGCAGAGCGTCGAGGACCTCGATCGTCAACTCTCTGAGATCCGGGAGCAGCCGGTGCGCCTCGGCCGCGAGGTCGGCTGCCTCCTCGGCCGAGCAGGCCAGGAAGGCCAGCGCACGCAGAGCCCACGCCGTGGGCCGCTCACCGACCGAGCGTTCGAAAGCATCGCGCGCGGCGTCGTCATCCCCATCGGCCAGACGCATCAGGCCGAGGTGGTAGAGCGCGTGCCAGTCGTCGGCGCGTTCCTCCAGGAGCTCCCGCCAACGCGGCCCGACGACGGGTGCGGCAGGCGGGTCGCAGACCGGGAGACAACCGGACACGAGCAGTTCCAGCCAGGGACGCTGGGCGGTGTCGCAGGACCCGAACGGCAACTCCGGCACCAGCGGCAGCGACCCGGCCTCGATCTCCAGGGCACCCCACCCCGAGCCGTGCGACAACATCTCGCCGGAGCCGACGAACTCCGAGGTCGACGCCAGCGCCGCGTCCAATACCGGCGGCGGGACCAGCTCATGCAAGGAGGCGGCGACGGCCGATCGCGCCTCATCCCAACTCCCGTGCACCGCCTCGGGATCGGCCTGTGCCATCCCGTACGCCTCGACCCACGACCACGTCACACCGCCGGGCATCGGCACGTGCTCCAACTGCGTGCGCGCCAGACCGGCCTGGATCTCCAGATAGGCCGAATCCGGGCCCGACAGCCATTCCTGCCAGTTTCGGCCGCCGGCCGCGGTCCCCCAGCAGAAGAGCTTGCGGCCGCGCAGCCGGTCGGTCGAGGTCTGGATGAGCCCTGATCCGGTCGCGTCCAGCGATGCGATCCAGCCGCGCTCTCCGTCCGGGACTTCCAGGAAGTAGTCCGCCGCGCGCGACATCCGGCCCGGATAGCTCCGGTCCATGCCGTCGAGGTTCGGGAACTCCACGTACTCCAAGTCGCTGATGTAGTCGAACCGGAAGGCATGGTCGGCCGGGCCGACGACGCGGACGTCCGGGGCCTCCGGCACGGCGATGTTCGTCCACCAGTAAACCGGCGTCTCGTCCGGCGACGGATTGCGGACGGAGACGTGGACGTACAGGACGTGCGAATCGGCAGGGAGCCACGCGTCGACCTGTACGATCACGCGCCGCAGGCGTTCGAACTCGTACATCCGAAGCACCGGCGTGCCGTCCGGTGCGGTCGCCCGGACAGCGTGCAACGGTTCGCAAGTCAGCGGCCAGTGGCCCGTCGTCCCGAAGTTCCATTCGACGCCTCCGGCCAGCCACGCGTCCCGCAGGGCCAGGTTCGCCGGCTGCAGGATCTCGTTGCGGTGCAACAGCTCCCGGCCGGTCGGCCGGTGGATCAGGGACCACAGACGTCCGCCGTGGCCGGGCAGGAACGTCGCTGTCAGGGTCTCGTTCTCCAGGACCACGGTCGGCAGTTCGCGCTCGCTGCGCAGGCGGTCGTAGCCGCCCTGCCGGGTATAGGGCACCAGCGAGTGTGGCCGGCCGTAGGCGAGGTTGCGTGACATCTCGGCGTCAATTCCGACGCCTTCAGCGGTTTCCAGGCGGATGCCCTGGAGGATCGGCAGCACGCCGCCCACTGGATCGGCCGCCCCTTCGATCCGAAGGACGCCGGTGCGTAGCGATGAGCTCATTTTCCTATTCCCACCGTCATGCCTTGGATGATGCGTGATCCGATCCAGCTGAACAGGGCGAGCATCGGGGCGAGGAGAATGCAGACGCCGGCGAACATGACGCCCCAGTCCTGGCCGCTGTACTGCTCGGTGGCCAGGAAGTTGACCATCGCGACCGGGAGCGTGATCTTGTCCTGGCTGTGCAGCAGGACGATCGCGAACAGCGTCTCGTTCCAGCCGTTGATGACCTGGAACACGAAGGCGGTGATCAAGCCGCCGCGGGCGACCGGGACGATCACCTTCACGAAGGTCTGGACGGGACCGGCCCCGTCGAGGACGGCGGCCTCCTCCAGCACGGCCGGGACGCCGGCGAAGAAGCCGGTCAGCAGGTAGACGGTGAACGGCAGGGCCAGACCGACGTACACCAGGATCAGGCCGTAGAGGCTGTCGGTGAGGTTGACCTTGGAGAGACCGACGAACAGCGGGATCACCAACACCTGGCCGGGGACGCCCAGACCGAGGACGAACATCATCGTCAGGGCGCTGGTGGTGCGAGTGCGTCTGCGGGCCAGGACGTATGCGCAGGGCGCAGCGACGACGACGACCAGGGCCGCGGAGGCGAGGGCGACGAAGATGCTGTTCAGCGCGGCCCGGCCGAAGCCGCCGTCACTCAGGGCCTTGGCGTAGTTGCCGATCTTCGGGCTGGTGGGGAGCCCGAAGGGGTGATTCAGGACGGCGTTGCTGCCGCGCAGCGAGGAGGCGAAGGTCCACAGGAGCAGGCCGATGTCGGCGGCGACGACCAGCCAGACCAGCCAGGTGCCGATCCGGACCGCCGGTCCGGTTTTCTTGCGCCGGCTGCTCCTGCCGCGCGTGGGCAGTGCGATGGTCACGACGTGCTCCTCAGTACTCGATGCGTTCGCGGCGCAGCACGCGGCGCAGCAGGACCGTGACGATGGCGACCAACAGGAGGGTCACCAAGGCGGCCGCCGTGGCCAGTCCCAGCTCTGGGGCGCCCTGCTGCGGGAACGCTTCGCCGTAGACGTACACCGCGGTGTTCCAGGAGTTGCTCGGCGGGAGGCCTCCGGCACTGGTGCCGCCGAAGACCAGGATCAGCTGGAAGATGTTGACCGTGCTGACGGTCCACAGCACCGCGCAGACCGAGATGACATCCCACGCCATCGGCAGCGTCACGTTCCGGAATCGCTGCCAGGCGTTGCAGCCGTCCAACTCGGCGGCCTCGTACAGGTACTGCGGGATCTGGTCGACGCCGGCCATGATGATGGCCGTGTAGAAGCCGGTCGCCGTCCAGATCAGCGTCCCCATGACCATCGGCAGGAGGTTGTCGGTCGACAGCCACTGCGGCGGGGTCCTCACGCCCAGCCAGTGCAGCACCTCGTTGACCGGGCCGGAGGGGGAGAACAGGAACCCCGCCAGGATGCCGAAAACCATCGCGTTGACCAGCGTGGGGAAGAACAGCACGGACCGGGCGAACAGCCGGTGGCGCATCTCCCTGAGAACCATGGTCAGCGCGAGGGCGAGCGCGAACGTGACCACGCCGCCGACGATCAGGATCTCCAAGGTGTTGGTCAGCGCGGTGTGGAACACGGGATCCCGCCACAGGATCCGGTAGTTGTTCAGGCCCCTGTCCTTCATCGGACTCAACCCGTCCCACTTGTAGAAGCTGGTGTAGGCGGCGAAACCGATCGGCACGAGGAACAGGACGGTGTAGAGGATCAGGGCCGGGGCGGCGAACGGCCAGAACGTCCGGCGGTGCTGCCGCTCCAGCGGCGACTGGCTCCGCTTGCCGCGGCGGGGGGAATCCCCCACGACTTTGCGGAGGCGGGTGGATTCGGTGATGAGCGCGTTCATGGACCGGTCAGCCCTGGGTCTGCCAGTAGGCGATCTGGTCGGACTTCATCTTCGCGATGAACTGAGCGGCGGTCAGCTTGCCGTGCCAGAAGTCCAGGAAGTTCTGGTTGTAGACCTTGTTGTAGTAGTCGGACGGGATGGTGTTGCTGAAGTCCACGCGCAGTGTCGGGGCGCTCAGCGCCTGCTGGACGGCGGCCAGCTCCGGCGGGGCCGCGATGTCCGGTCGCGAGGTGATGTTGTCGGCGACAGTGGAGATCCCGGCCAACTGGCTCTTCTGCATGAAGAAGGCGATGAACTGCTCGGCCGCCGAGATGTTCTTGGCCTTCTTCGGGATCGAGAACCCGAACGTGCCGGCGTCCGCCTGGGTGACGCCCGGCGGCAGGATCATCCCCGTCCTCCAGGTGGCCGGGATCTCCTTCGAGACCTCGGCGGTGACGTAGCTGCCGTCCATGTAGAACCCGGCCCTGCCGTTGGCCCAGTTGGTCTCCTGCGCCGGGTACTTGGTGGCGGTGTAGGTCGGGACGATGTAGCCGCCGGAAACCAGTTGGTCCATATCGTTCACCGCAGTGGCGACACCGGGCGCATCCCAGGCGGCGCCGGTCCTGTCAGCGGCCAGGGCCGACCAGTTGACGCCGTTGGCCAGCAGTTCGTAGTCGAGGTAGAGGCCGTTGGTCCAGGAGTCCTCGCCCTCGGAGGCGATGCAGGGCTCGCTCTTGGACTTCAGCGCCGCGCAGACGCTGATGAACTGGGCCCACGAGGTCGGCGGCGTCGGCATCGCGGCCTTGATGTTCGGATCGGCGGCGTTGTAGAAGATCCCTTCCGCGGTGACCTCGTAGGGGATGACGTAGTTGCTGGTGCCGTCGGAGTCCTTGGGCTGCGAGGTCAGGTACTTGGCAGGGATGACGCTGCCGACCTTCACGTTCTCGCCGGGGACCGTCATGCCGAGCACCGGGGTGAGGTCCAGGGCCTGGCCCTCTGACCCGAGTGTGCTGAGGACGGTGCCGGCGTTCTGGTCCCACAGGTCCGGTGGGTCGCCGGCGGCGACCGCCGGACCGATCTGCTTGGTCACGGTGCGGCCGGCCCACGTGACGTCCACCTTGATGCCGGTCTGCGCGGTGAAGGCGGTGATCGCGGATTGCAGAACCTTTGCCTGCGGCTCGGTCTTGTTCCACATCGACCAGTAGGTGAAGCTGTCGCCGGACTTGGCGCCGCCCGAGCCCGCTGTGGTGCTCGTGCTGCTGCAGGCGGCCATGCCGAGCGCGAGCGCCGCCGCGGTGGCTATGCCCAGGACGCGCCTGCTCGTCTTCGAAGTGCTGACCATCGTGAGGATCCTTCTTGGCCGTGGTGTACGGGGTGGTCGACGAGTTCCGCACCGTGGGGGTGGGCGCGGAGATCGGGCGGAGCGGTGTGGTGCTGGGTCGGAACAGTAGGTCCTTGTGTAGCGGTAAAACAAGAGTCTCCGCCTGGATCCTTTTCACCGGGCGGACAGGGTGGGGTCGATCGACCAAGTAGACCCAGCGAGAACACGACTTCCCTGCTTGACGGGCCGGAGGTCGGGGGCTATGTTTTGGACAACGTATTTTACCGATACAATTCCGCTAAGGAACACGCCCGTGGTGACGATGCAGGACGTGGCCGAACGTGCCGGGGTCACGAAGATGACCGTCTCCAACGTCGTGTCCGGCCGGGTCCGCGTCCGCCCGGAGACCGAGGCCCGCGTCCGCGCGGCGATAGCCGAACTCGGCTACATGCCGAACCTGGTGGCCCGCTCCCTGGCGACCGGCAGCACGATGACGGTCGGCCTGTTCGTCCCGACCACCTCCAACTGGTTCTACTCCGACATCATCGAAGAGGTGGAAGACGTCCTCGAAGAAGCCGGCTACCACCTCCTTCTGTGCACTACCCGCCTCGACGGCGAGCGCGCCCGCCGCCACCTGGCCGGCCTCACCAGCCGCTCCGTCGACGGACTCCTCATCGCCGGCGACCGAGACCTGATCGACCATCTGCCCCTCCTGGCCGACGCCCGCTTCCCGGTGGCCTTGTGCGCCTGGGAAACCGACGCGCCGGACACCCTCCCGGTCATCACGATCGACTACGAACACGCGGGCTTCCTCGCCGGCCGCCACCTGCGCGAACTGGGCCACGAGCATGTCGCCGTACTGACGAGCCCCACCCATTTCCGTCGGCTGGAAGGCTTTCGGCGCGCCTTCGCGAGGGACGGGATGACGGTGCCGGACACCGCGGTCCACTCCATCTCGGAGCCGACGCTCGACGCGGCCTTCGCGGCGGCGAGCGCGGCACTCGCCGCCGACCCTGACCTTACGGCGATCTTCGCCACCCACGATGTCCTCGTCCACGGGGCGATGGACGCACTACAGGCGCAGGACCGCTCGATCCCGCAGGACGTGTCGGTGGTCGGGCACGGCGACGTCGCGGTGGTCTCGCGAGCGCACCCGTCATTCACGACGGTGTCGTTCCCGAGGCGCGCGATGGCGCGCCAGGCGGTCGAACTGCTGCTGCGGACCATCGCCAACGGCAAGACCCCGACCAATTTCATCCAGCTGCTACGTCCGACGCTGACCGTCAGGGAAAGCACTGGGCCGGCCCGAGTAGTCGCACCCGACGGTTCCCGGTAGGCCAAGCCAAGCAACACCCCGCCGACCGGGCCGCAGGACGGCGCGGACAGCGTCATCACCCGGCTGGCACCGGCGCGCAGCACGAGGACGCGATCCGGCCTACGTACTGGTGGGCCCGCGTATTCAACTGTCACCAGGTGGCTCGACCGGCCCCGGAATCGCTACCGAGCGTGTCGGCCATCGGGAGATTCTGGTTGCCAGGGGCATCCGCTTGGATGAACACGTGACTGTCTATGACAGAGCTCGTCAGCTCCCCTCCATCGCCGACCTGGAGAACACGTGCCGCTCACTGGCGATGCTCAATGCGATCCTGAGCCGGTCGAGGAGCCGGCGTTCACCGACGAGGACAACGTGCCTGCCGTGACGGCCTGCCTGTGGCGAGGGGCGACGGACGGACGGTGGCAGCACGGCGTGATCGACTTTCCCGCCGGTTGTTCCAACCCCGATGGGGCAACGGGCCTGTTCGAGCTCCTGGTCGACCAGTCGCCGGAAACGTTCCAGCGCTTCGCCGAGGACTACTACGAGGTTCCCGTTGACCTGGAAGCGGTGCGTGAGGTCTATGCCCTGCGACCGCTGAGCCAGAAACTCGTGTCGTCGCTCAACTCGGAGGTCACCTTCGCCGACCTGGCCGAGGACATCGCCGAGATCGGCTACCCGCAGCCGGGTCGGGACGCGATCAGAGCTTCAACTGTCAGTGACTCGTTGGGGAGTCCAGCTTCCTGGTGACCGTGTGGGCGGCGGGGGCGTATCGGCTCCAGGTGCCTCCAGCTTCGGACGGGACGCCTTCGCGCCGCTCGCGGTGCCAACGTGGATGTCGCTACAGTCCACTCCGTGCTGCAGCAATGCGTCGATCTGATGATCGGGGTTCTGGTCTGCGGTGGACACTCGCGCGTAGCCGATGAGCATGTGCCGGAATCTATCTGACGGACCGTTCTCCGAACATTGACACTCGACACGAGTTGCCGACACCGCCCACCCGCCGGTTCGTGATCGCAGTGCCGAGTGTCGACAGACGGTCGTCTGTCGACACCAATCCCCCTCTTCGCCGGTTGGCCGTGAGCGCGGGTCGTCGGGGAGAGGGAGGGCGTTCACCGGATTTCGAGGATGTCCTTCAGAACGTTGAGGTTCTTGGCGACCGCGTGTTTGACCCGGGGGCCGGCGATCGCGGCGATGGCCTTGAGAGCTCCGGGTGCGGTGACGTGGAAGGTGTTGACCAGTCGGGTGGTGTGCTGGTCGAGCCGGGTCAGCTGGTAGGAGGCGGTTCCGGTGAACGGGCCGAAGTTGCCGTCCATTGCCAGCAGGTTCGGGGGGTCGTACTCGCTGACGCGGAAGTGCTCCTCGGCCGGGCGCGGAATCGTGCGGGTCTGGCGGTAGGTCGAGCCGACCCCGATCGGTCCTGGGGAGGTCTGCTCGGTGTGGCCGAGCGCATAGTTCCAGCGTGGGAGGTTCTCGGGCCGCGCAAGGTAGGCGAAGACCTCGCCGACGGGCGCGTCGATGGTCACGGTGTTGTCGAATCGCATGATCGTTCCTTGCCTGGGCGCGCGGTCGGCACGTCCCGTGCGGGTGGTGGAGTCAGTCGAGGTTGAGGCGTTTGTTGAGGGCCTCGCCTGCGGGCAGGGTGTCGATGAGCTTGTGCAGGAATTCGAGGACCGCGTCGGTCTCCAGGCCCTCGGAGACGGCGTCGAGCAGGGTGTACATGTCCTGCTCGATCCCGGCGACGGTGGTGGCCAGGCGTTCTCCCTGGGGGGTGAGGCTGAGTTGGAGGTAGCGGCGGTCTTCGGCGTCGGTGCGGCGCTCGACCAGCCCTGCCGCGACGGTGCGTTCGACCAGTCGGCTGGGGTTGGTGCCGCTCTCGCAGACCAGGAGCTGTCCGAGGCCGTTGAGGCTCAGGGTGCCGTGCTGCTGGAGCAGGCGCAGCACCTCGGCCTGTGACGGGGTGATGCCGTGGGGTTTGAGGGCCTGGGTCAGCAGCCGGTTGCCTTCGCGTTGGGCTGCCAGGATCGCGAACCGCAGGTGTTCGGCCTTACGCATCGGCGTCCTGTCGGGTGGTCGGCAGGGCGGCGGCGAGGAAGTCCTTGACCGCGGTGGCGTAGGTGACCGGGTGGGAGAAGCGGAACATGTGGCCGGTGCGCGGCAGGACGACCTCCCGGGCGTCGGGGATGCCCGCGAGCATGGTCTTGGAGGCGTTCTCTCCGATCAGCACGTCGTGCGAGGGGGTCAGGATCAGGGTCGGGACCTGGATCTTGCCGAGCGCGTCGACGTAGTCGGCCGTGAAGGCCGCTGACACGCGGGCCCCGTAGGAGGCGGCCGGGGTGTTGGTGACGAACAGTTCGCGGCTGCGTGCCTCGGTCCAGGGCACCTGGCCCTCGCCGTCGAACGGGGAGGCGAGGCGGTTGGCGTGGGCGCGCAGTGTCAGCTGCCGGTAGAACGGGCCGCGGGTCTTGCCCATCACCTGCGCCAGTGCCTTCAGCGGCTTCGAGTCGACCGGGTTGGCCGCGAATCCGCCGGACAGGACCAGGGCGCGCAGGCCCTGCGGGCGGCGGACGGCGAGGGCGAGCGCGATGTTCGCGCCGAACGAGTCGCCGACCAGCACGTAGTCGTCCAGGTCCGCGATCGCGTTCTCGACGTAGTCGGCGTAGCGCTCCATGTCGTCGACGCCCTCGGGCAGGCGCAGCGTGCGCTTGGGCGCCTCGCCGTAGGGGTCGAGCTGTTCGGCGCTCCACGGGGCGCCGGAGAAGCAGGGGATGAAGACGAGGGTCGGGTTCTTCTCTGCAGTGTTCATATCGAATACATTACACGACATATATGCCGTGACATAAGTTATCTGGGTCACACTTGAATCCGGTCCGTGCGCTCGTCCGCCTCTCAGCGCCGCGTCGCCGGGCAGCAGCCACACCCGCGGTGCCGTAGGCGGTCGCGAGGGCGTCCCACCCGACGACGGCGAGCTCAGGGTCTACCGCTGGGGCGGTAACAGCCTCCGGGACGCTGTTACCGATCCCCCTCAGCGCCTGGGCCGTGAGCGACCACCCAGAGCCGAACCGCTGGACCAGGCGGTGGGAATCCAGGCGCGACAGCGTGCGGTAGAGACCAGGGGTGGTCCACTCCCCAAACTCCCCGTCGGGGGGCACTGACTGGGCTGATCACGAGACACACCATCCCGCCGCAGGTCTGCAGGGCCGTCCGCGAGGTACCAGGTCGAACCCTCGGTGCCGTAGCCGACCCGCAGCCGACGCAGCCAACCGCCTGGCTTCAGCACGAGCTCATGGGCCTGGCGCAGGGTCTGCCGGGAGATCCCGGCCTCCTCCGCCGCCTGCCGCTCGCTCGCGGGTCAGGAGCAGCCGTCCGACGCGCGGTGAGCCGAAGGATGCCGGGTCCGCGCCGGCCAGGGCCGGGATGGATGTGGCGACCTTCCCCCGTGCCGCAGTCGCCCGTACTGCCTGCTGCAGTCCGTCCAACACGGTCTGATACCGCACGACTTCCCCCGAACGACGCAATTGTCGCCGCCACGACAAGCTCCGCGACCTCACCGACCCCACCCTGCTCGGAACCGCGCACCGGCGCGCGCCCGAGGACTGGGAGATCCGCACCGCCCGGGACGCGCAACTCCCCTGCACCGCCGACCTGCTCCACGCCATCGCCCCGCTGCACCAGGCGCAGTGGCCCCCGTGCGACCAGCCCCCCGGCGCCCATCACCTGAGCTGCCGGGCTCCGGGACGCGAGGCGGTCCGTCGTGCTCGGCGGGAGACCGGCCGGTGCGCAACTGTCGACCCGACGGCGGGCGGAGGACTGCCTTCCTGCCGCATCCAGGGGGCCACAGAGGGCTCCCCGGAGGAGTTGTCAGGCGTCCGGCGCCTGGCTGGTTCCGGTGAGGATCGCGCGGCCGAGGGTGTGCGGAATCATCAGGATGTTGAACATGGCGAGGCTGGCACCCTCGGGGACGTCCAGCGTCGGGACGTCGAGGGCGGTGGCGCAGATGTACAGGCGGTGGGTGCCGGTGCCGGGTGGCGGGTTGACTCCCGAGTAGCCGGCCTGGCCGAGGTCGTTGGGCAGCGGCGCTCCTGGGTGGGCGCCGCCGGGTCGGCCCGCGCCCCGGGGCAGGCCGGGCAGGGATGCGGGGATGTCCTTGACGGCCCAGTGCCACAGGCCCCCTGGGATGGGCGCGTCCGCGTCGAAGGCGGCCACCGCGAGGCTACGGGTGCCCTCGGGGAGGTCCGTCCAGGCCAGTGCGGGTGATTCGTTCGCGCCGCCCTCGGTGTTGTAGGCCGAGCTCGGCAGTTCCCCTCTTGCGGGGAAGTCACTGCTGGTGAGCGTGAACGCCCGTGCGGGCACGGCGAGGTCGTACGGGTTGTAGGGCACAGGGGTCTCCTTCGCGAGAAATGTACAGCAGCGCTGTATAAAAAACGTACAGCGGTGCTGTACATTGAGCAAGTGGAAGAAGAAGACGGACAGGCAGAAGCCGAGGCCGAGCTGTTGCGAGTCTCGGTCGGGGAGTTCGTCCGCTGGGCCCGCGCCGGTGACGTCATGCCGGGCGGCCAGGCGGCGGTCCTGGGCCATCTGGCACGGGTCGGCGCTCTGTCGATCACCGACCTGGCCGCCCGCGAGAGTGTGCGCCACCAGTCCATGGCGCGCACGGTGGGGCTGCTGACAGATCAAGGGCTCGTCCAGGTCGAGACGGACCCCCTCGACCGCCGCCGAGTCCTGGTGCAGATCACCGGGGAGGGTCTCGCCCGGCTGGGCGACGAGCGTCGGCACCGGGCCGCCGGCATCGCGGCGGCCATGCAGGCCACCCTCGACGACGAGGAGCGGGCACTGTGCCGGCGCATCCCCGGCCTGCTGGACAAACTCAGGGGCCACCCTTGAGGCGACGCGCACTGACGCCGTCGAAGTGATCGCTGCAGCCCCGCCTCCTGCCGCGGGGGTGTGGATCTCGTCGTCCCCCATCGTTTCTCTTCCTCGTACGGGCGAAGTCCGGGCTGCCAGGCCAGGTCCCAGTTGCCCTCTGCGCCCAGGTTCGAGGAGGTGCCGACGTCGAAGCGGACGAACGCGGTCTTTGCCCGTCAGTCGTAGCTGACCGAGACCGTCGTGAAGCCCAGCGAGCGCAGCAGGCCCTGGAGCATCGTTGTGGTGTTCTGTTGCGCACGGGTCGTCAGACCGCTTGCCGCGGCGGCGGTCTGGATGTGACCGACCGCCAGCAGGTTGAGTTCCTGCTGGTCGCCCGGATTGCCGGAGAAGAACTGACCGATGCGGTCGAACAGGCCACGTTCCTGGGCGACGACGTAGGAGCGCTTCGCGTCCAGCGCCGCCGACGCGAGCTGCGCATGCGGCAGGGTGATGGTCGCGCTCAGACGGTCCGGCGAGACCGTGACCTTCGCCTTGGCGAGGTCGACGTACGAGTCGACGGTGCCGGCGGCGACGTAGAGGGTGCGGTTCCCGAGCAGGGCGGAGGGCAGGAAGGTCGCCTCCTTGTCGAGATCGACCACCACTTGGAAGTTGCCCGCCGCCGCGTCGTAACGGCTCATGTCCTGCACGGACTGCAGCACCGCCGGGCCACTGCGGTCAACGCTTCGCTCACCGAAGGGGTTGGGCAGTCCGGGAAACCAGTCGAAGTGGCCCGCGACCACGAACAGCGCCGTGATCAGCGCGACAGTTATCAGGATGCTCACGTACCAGGGCACTCGGCGGCGGACGGTGTCGCTCACTTGCTCCTCCTGCGAAGGACGGGAGTTGGGCGCTTCGGGGCAGCGCCGGAGCGCCCGCCCCGAAGGGTCTTGTACCCGGAGCCGAGGGGGCTCAGCGGCCTGATCAATCGACAAAGCGCGCGCGGCCGGGGTGGTATCGGGCCGCGGCGAAAGGCCGTACAGTCCGCAGTGGAATACCTTGGCGCGAGCGTCGGTAGCCGTTCTCATCGGCTGGCCCGACCGACCGAGAGGGCCGCTTCGGCGGCGATGGTTCCGGCTGCCCCAGACCCCGGCGGCGTCCCACAGGAGACGGCCGAGGAGACCTGGATGTCCACCAACGGCATCACCGCCCGATCGATGGCGGTCCGCCATCGCCCGCCACCCCAGCGCGGGGCCGGGAAACCGACAGCTACGCTCACCGTTGAGCGGCACGACTGGCACGGCCGGGCAGAGATCACATTGACCGGCGAGGTCGACCTGGACTCCGCGCCGCTCCTGCGCCGGGCGCTGACGCAGTGCCTGGCCGGCGGCGTGCGGACCATCGAGGTGGATCTCGCCCGGGTCACCTTCTGCGACTGCAGCGGCCTGAGCGCGCTCCTGCAGGCCCGCCACCGCGCCGCGATACTCGGAGCATCCCTACGGCTGCATCACCCCAGACCCACCATGGCCAAACTGATTGCGCTGGCCGGCACCGACACCGGCCTGCTGCCCCGGAACGGCGTGGGAGAGAGCCGCCCCTCTCTTCGCTCCCTGCCGGCTCGTGACACGGCAGTTGACTGCACCTTGACGGTGGGAGAGCGTCGGCTTCGGTGGTAGATCGAAACGGCATGGGCCGACCCTGGCCCGAGGGGTTCCGGCTTCGGGAGGACCTGTCCCCGTGCCCTTCGACACGGCTGAATGCGTCCCAGGTGATCGCGTACCTGGTGCAGGCTGTCCGGTGCGGCGATGCGCGGATGGTCCAGGAACTGCTGTGCCGGTTCAGCACGCTCGCCGACTTCGATGACCTGATGCAGTTGCGGGCGGCGCTGGAAGCGGACCTGTACGCGGACCGGACCAGCCCTCGCTCGGGGGATCCGGGGTCCAAGGCCGGTCTCGTGCCCGCGCCGATGGCCGTTGAAGCAGAGATGGCTGGTTGCGCGCCGCCGACGTCGTCACCGAGGCCGCCAGCCGCCGCACCCACGGTCAAGAGCCATTGACGGACCGCGGCCAGTGAGCTCAGGCTTCGGCGCTGAGCGAGTACAGGATCTGGGTGGGCCGGGTGGTGGTCTGCTCATGGAACTGGTCGAACCGGTCCGGTGGTTGGGGAGGTGTCGTGGTCGCGTCCGTCACGGGAACCCGGCGGGCGGCCAAGTCCCCACGTGCTCTTCAGGTCGGCCATCATCTGGCTCACCAGGGCGGGGACGTCCGGCTCGGGGAGGTAGGTGTCCACCGCGGTGGTGGTCGTGCGCTGCGCTGATTCGACGTACCGCCAGGTGCCCGCGTCGAGCCAGACGTCGAACTCGTGGTCGGCGTGGGTGAAGCGGACGGTCGAGGTGCCGGCCACGGTGAGCACCTGGCCGTTCAGGCGACGGGCGAGGTCCTCGTGCGCGGGCGGGCGCGGCTTGTCGGGCACCTGGTAGCTGACGGCGAGCAGTGATGACAGCGGCCCGGCGAAGGCCTCGCCGTCCGGTGTCCCGAACACGAAAGCCGCCGGCCACTCGACGACCGCGTCGTCCTTCTCCGCCGGCGCGTCGGAGGCGAACTGCACGGAGTCGAAGCGGAAGGTGCCGCGTTCGACGGCGTGCCAGCCGTCGGCGAGCTGCACAGCCCGCACCTGGTCGCACTGAACGCGCATCATGATCCTCCGTTGCGTCGGGCCTGCTTGGCTCGGGCGGCCTTGTCGGCTTTCGCGCGCTCTTCGGCCACGCGCTGGACCTCGCGGGCCCGCTCCGCCCGCACGGCCAGCTCGACCTCCTCCTCCGTCGGAAGGCCTGGCTCAGGTTCCCGCAGCGTGTACGGGGGCGGGGTGTAGTCGGTGAAGTGCTCGACCCTGTGTCGGCTGCGCTCGCCGCGTGGCATCCCGTACTTGCGCCGCCGCTCGTCACGCATCGCTTCGGCCAGCTGGGCCGCGTACCTCGGGGACGCCGAGGGGGCGTCGCGGTGGTCCTCACCGGTCATGTGGAACACGCTGGACGGCTTGCGACAGTGCGGGCAGGACCCGGAGTCGTCCCGCAGCCACCCGTCCTCGCATTCCGGGGCCGGGCAGTCGCCCGGGGCCACCAGGTCCCATGCGATCTGGTCCGCCCGCGCCTTGAGCTCGGGCTGCGTGAGGTTGGAGAAGAGCTTGAACCAGCGGCGCTCGATCCGGTCCCGGAGCTCGGCGGCGGTCCGGTACTGGAGCTGCTGGTCGACCAGCCGGAACACGTTGTGCGGCACCCCGCCGCGCTTGCCCAGGACCTCGGTCAGCGGGCCCGGCATCGCCTGCAGCACCCACACCGCCGGGGACTGCCCCGGGCGCTGGAAGGCGGTCACGGCTGCTCCTCCCCCGCGCGCTTGGCGCGTTCGTCGCGGACCTGCCGCCGAGCGAGGGGCGACGCCGCGTCAGGGAAGCCTACCTCCGCCCAGGCCGACTCCTCCTGACTCTCCAGAACCCCTGCCACCCGGCTCAACACCAGGTATACGGCACTGCTCGCACGCCGCACACAGGCCCGACGCCGGGCGGGTCCACTCGAACGAGCGACGGTGCCCCGAGCGGCGCCGGCGGCGCTCAGCTGCCGTGAACCGGACAGTGGTCCGGCTGGAGAAGGCCCCACGGTGTCGGCCGGTGCAGGAAGGCCGGGCGCGTCAGCGGGTCGGGCGGGTCGTAGTAGCGGTGGAAGACCGCGGTGGCCCCGCCGGAGAGCGGGGGCACGATCCAGCTCCAGTCCGCGGGGACGGCGCGACCGTGGCGGCGTTCCCGGTCGATGTGTGTGAGGAACCGCGTCGATTCGGTATGGTGGTCGGCCATCGTCACACCTGCCTGGGCGAACGAGTGCAGCACCGCGAGGTTCAGTTCCACCAGCGCGCGGTCGCGCCACAGTGTGCGCTCACTCGAGGTGTCGAGACCGAACAGCCTGGCCACGGCCGGTAGTCGGTCGTAGCGGTCGGCGTCGGCGAGGTTGCGTGAGCCTATCTCTGTGCCCATGTACCAGCCGTTGAAGGGCGCGGCCGGGTAGTGGACGCCGCCGATCTCCAAGGTCATGTCCGCGACGGCGGGCACGGCGTACCAGCGCAGGCCCAACGCCGCGAAGCCGGGGTGGTGAGGGTGTGTCAGTGGGACTTCGAGAACGGCGTCCTCGGGGAGTTCGTAGAACTCCGGGGCACGGTCGGGCGCCGCCTGGATCAGCAGCGGCAGAATCTCGAACGGCTCCTCACCGCCCTTCCAGCCTGCTTCCTTCGCGAGCGCGCGGCGTTCCGCGCTGCGCGGGTCGTCCGCATAGCGCACCAGCTGCTCGCCGAGGATCCGGGCCGCCGGGCGGCCGGGGGCGTCGGGGGCGAAGACGCTGATGACGGGTCGGATCCGGCCGTCGTTGGTGGCGATGCGCAGATGCTCGAAGCATTCGCGGGCTATGTCGTCGGGGTGGGTGAGGTGCCGCAGGTCCCGGACCGTCAGGTTGTTCCAGTAGAGCCGACCGATGCAGCGTGCGGCGTTGCGCCAGGCCACGCGGGCGCCGTAGCCGAGCTCTGCGGGGGTGTGCGTGTAGGTTCCTTCGGTGGCCACCGCGGCGGCTATCTCGCGCAGTCGGGCCTCGGGGTCGACGGCCCCGGGGTGTTCGCGGGCGAAGTCCCGGATGAAGGAGTCGGCGGCCGTCAGCAGCCTGGTGGTCTCTGCTTCTCGGGTCGTCATCGGCCGGCCTCCGGACGCAGCCGATCGGACAGCAGCGCGGCTTCGAGCACCGGGACGTCGAACGGGTCGTAGTGGATGTTCTGCTGAGACACTCCCTGGCGCAGCAGTACCCGGGTTGAGCTGGTGACCATGTCGACCGGACCGGACAGGTAGACCTCGCGGCGGTAGAAGGGGCCGAACTCCTGCAGCGCTTCGGGCAGGGAGCCGCGCCAGCCGGGCACCTGCTGGTCCGAGAGCACGCCACGTACCTTGAGCCAGTGGTTCCGCTGTGCCAGTCGCAGCATGTCGTCCAGTCCGTAGAGTTCGTCGGCGGTCCGGGCTCCGACGAAGACGTCGACGAACCGCCGGCCGCCGTCCTGGACGGTCTGCTCGACCAGTGCCTGAATGGGGGCCAGACCGGTGCCTCCACCCACGCAGAGCAGGTCGCCCTCGTGGCGGGGGTCGAGGACCATGTCGCCCTGGGCCGAACCGAGCGTCAACTGGTCGCCGGGGCGTGCCCGGAACACGAGGTGGGGGCTGACCAGACCGCCCTCGACCGCGCGCACGTGGAAGGTCAGCGTGCCGTCCTCGCGCGGGGCGTTCGCGAGGGAGTAGTAGCGCCAGGAGCGGGGCTGCCAGGGCGTCTCCACGCTCGCGTACTGGCCCGCCCGGAACGGGTAGGGGCTGTGTGGCCGAAGGGTGATCTCGGCGATGCCCGGTCCGCGCAGGCGGTGGTGGACGATGTCGGCCTTCCAGACGGCGGGCCGCAGCGCCGCGTCCTCCTCGGCGGCGCGGATCATCACGTCGGACACGACGCCGTAGGCGCGCGTCCACACGTCGGCGAGCCGCGGTGTCCAGGCGTCCCCGGCGAATCGGGCGAGCGAGTCGAGCAGGGCGGCGCCGACGGCGGGGTAGTGTCCGTTCAGGGCCCCGAACTTGCGGTGATCGCGCCCGAGTCGGCTGCAGAAGTGCACGAGGTTCTCCGGGTCGTCGACCAGGTCGACGACCCGCAGCAGCCCGCGGAGCAGCCGGTCCCGCTGCACGTCCAGGCTTGCGGGGAAGAGTTGGCGCACCTCGGGATGCCGTTGGAAGAGGATCGCGTAGAAGTACACCGTCAGGTCGGGCGCGAGCGGGCCGACCAGCGCCACGCTCGCCCGCAGCAGCGCGATCTCCTCGGCGTCGAGCGCAGCCGGTGGAGGCGCGGCTGGTGACCCGGACTCAGCCCGGTTCGGACGCGGCGCGGCAGCCGGTGCGGAAAGCGGCGCGGAATCTGTCCCCGCGTCACTCGCCGGAGCTGCAGCGGACTGCCGACGTCCGAACCTCATCGGCCGCCTCGATTGTCTCCCGGCAAGGGATATATCACGCGACGTCCGATCCTTCGGGGGCAGATGACGGCTACAGCCGTGTTGCCCTCCGGGCTGGGAAGGAAGGCGGTCGGCATTGGCCAGGCGTGCACGCTAGCCCTGATCGAGGCTGACGAACAACCAATGTCGGAGGTTGGTCAGCATCTCCCCGGACATGGAGGTCTAGCCCGACTCCCGGGGCAGCAGCCTGGAACGGAGTGGTTTGCCTACGTCCCGTTTCGACCCCTCCGCAGGACCCTCACAAGGTTCTTACCCTTACCAACTGGTAGGCAGACGCCCTCGACGACGACGTCGCCGACCTCAGGCCGGATGCGCCACCCGACGGGAGGCGGTTGGCCGATGTGCGGCCGCCTCTCCCGGTCGACGACGAAGGCCCTCTGTGCGATGTGCTCAGCCTCGTGGAGCTTATGGACCGCGTGCCTTTGTGGTGAGGGTGTCGGACCGGGTGTTCACGACTCCGGGCAGGTGCACCGTGAGCGGTCCATGGGGCCGAGCCGCTCGGCGAGGAAGTCGAGGGCGCCCTGGTCGTCGTCCGGCCCTCCCGCCTCGTGCCCGTTGTAGCGCCAGACGGTGATGTCCTTCGGGCCCGCGTAGGCGTGGTAGGCGGCGAAGACGGTGGAGGGTGGCACGATCGCGTCCATCAGGGCCGCCGAGAAGCGGGCCGGGACCGTGGCTCTGCGTGCGAAGTTGACGCCGTCGATGTAGGAGAGCGTGCGGTGCACGGTCTCTTCCTGGTCGCGGTGGATCGACAGGTAGTCCGCGATCTCGCGGAAGGGTGCGGCGTCAGTGACTTGAACGGCCCGGGGGAAGTCGCACAGGAAGGGCACGTGGGCGACTGCCGCCGCCAGGTCGGGGACCAGGGCGGCGACGGCGAGCGCGACGCCACCGCCCTGGCTCTGTCCGACCACGGCAACCCGGCCGGGGTCGACGCAGTCCAGCTCGCGGACGGCCTCGGCAGCTCGGACCGCGTCGGTGATGAGGCGCCGGTAGTAGTAGGTGTGCGGCGACCCGATGCCCCGGGTCATCACGCCCGGGACCTGCGGCCCGCAGGGGCCGGAGTCGGGGGTGGCCCCCCGACTCCAGCCCGAACCCTGCCCGCGGGTGTCCATCTGCAGGTGGGCGTATCCGGCGGACGCCCAGAGCAGGTTCTCCAGGACGTGTCCTCGGCCGCCGCCGTAGCCGACGTACTGGACGACGGCGGGGAGCGGGCCGGTGGTCGTACGGGGCAGGCGCAGCCACGCCTTGACCGGTTCCCCGCCGAAGCCCGGGAAGGTGACGTCGAAGGTGTCGACCGTGCTCAGTCCGGTGCTCACCGGAGTCAGCTCGACCGTGCCCCCGAGCGCCCGGGTCTCGGCGAGTGTCTCCCTCCAGAAGGCGTCGAAGTCGTCCGGTGCGGTCTGGCTGCTGCGGTAGCGCCGCAGTTCCGCCTCGGGCAGGTCGGTGTGCACGGGGTCCTTCCGCTGCGTCAGGGGTGTTCGACGGTGACGACGGGGTGAAGGCGGCGGGTGTGGTCGACCTGCCGGACGGGGCCGGTCAGGCGGAGCGGGACCGTCAACCGGTGGTCGGTGCTGCTGGCGGAGATCCGCAGTTCCAGCTCGCCCGGCTCGACCAGGCGTCGCCCGTCGCGTCCGGTGAACGAGGCGAGATCCGCGGGGAGTTCCAGCAGCACCCGGCAGCGTTCTCCGGCTTCCAGCGGGAGGCGTCGGTAGCCGACCAGGCGCTGCACCGGCTGGACCACGGAGGCGACGGGGTCGTGCAGGTAGAACTGCACGACTTCGGCGCCGGAGCGCTCGCCGGTGTTGCGGACCTCCAAGCCGACACGGAAGCTGCTGTCGGTGCCGGCCTCCGCGACGGTGGCGTCCAGGGCGGACCACTCGAACCGGGTGTAGCTGAGTCCGTGTCCGAACCCGTAGGCGGGGCTGGTGCTGGTGCTGGAGACGTCGCTGTCGTGCGCCAGCCGGGCGGCCAGGTAGGTGGAGGGCTGGACACCCTTGTGGCGCGGCACGCTGACGGGCAGTCGTCCGGAGGGGTTGACCCGTCCGGAGAGCACGCCGGCGATCGCCTCGGTGCCCGCCTCCCCGGGGAAGAACGACTGGACGATCGCGGCCGCCTCCTCCTGGGCGCGCCCCAGCCCGTACGGGCGGCCCGCCAGCATGACCAGCACCAGGGGCGTCCCCGCGTCCAGCAGCGCGTCCAGCAGTTGCTCCTGGACGCCCGGCAGTTGGAGCGACTCCGCGTCACAGCCCTCGCCGCTTGTCCCGCGTCCGAAGAGGCCGGCCCGGTCTCCCAGAGCGAGCACGACGACATCGGCGAGGCGGGCGGCAGCGATCGCCTCGGCGAAACCCGCGGTGCTGTCGCCGTCAACCGTCGCCCCCGCGGCACAGAGGATCTCGGCGTCGGGGAATTCGGCCGCCAGGGATTCCCGCAGCGTGGGCAGTTCGATGCCGGTCGGGACCTCGGGGTGCTGCGCGCCGACGTGCACGGGGAAGGAGTAGCAGCCCAGCACGGCGGTCGGGGTGTCGGCGTTGGGGCCGACGAGCGCGATCCGGCGGGGGCGGTCCAGCGGCAGTCTGCCGTCGTTGCGCAGCAGCACGACGGCCTGCTCGGCCAGCTGTTTCGCCAGCAGGCGGTTGGCGGGGCGGTCCAGGTCGACGGTGCCGCGCAGTTCCTGGGCGGTGTCCAGGTCGGTGCCGCGGAGGGCGGGGGGCAGCGGGTCCCAGTCGGGGTCGAGCATTCCGAGCTGTGCCTTCTGGATCAGTATCCGGCGCAGGGCACGGTCGATCAGTTCCTCGGGGACGGCGCCGGTCTGGACGGCGTCGAGCAGCGGTTGCCCGAAGGTCTTGATGGTGGGGAGCTCGATGTCCACACCGCTGGCGAGCGCGAGCCCCGCGGCCTCGCCCCAGCTTCCGGCAACGCCGTGCAGCATCTTGAGGAAGGCGATGCCGAAGTAGTCCGCGACGACGGTTCCGTCGAAGCCCCAGGTGTCGCGGAGCAGGCCGGTCAGCAGCGCCTCGTCGGCGGCGGAGGGGATGCCGTCGGTGTCGGTGTAGGCGTGCATGACGGAGCGGGGGCCACCGTCGCGGATCGCCATCTCGAAGGGCGGCAGGATCACGTCGGCCCGTTCGCGCGCGCCCATCGTGACCGGGGCGAGGTTGCGTCCGGCCCGTGAGGCGGAGTAGCCGGCGAAGTGCTTGAGTGTCGCGACGATCCCGGCGGACTCCAGGCCCTGCACATAGGCGGTGGCGATGGTGCCGACGAGGTAGGGGTCCTCGCCGATGGTCTCCTCCACGCGTCCCCAGCGGGTGTCGCGTACCACGTCGAGCACCGGGGCGAGACCCTGGTGGATGCCGACGGAGCGCATGTCGGTGCCGATCGCGGCGGCCATGGTGCGCACCAGTTCGGGGTTGAAGGTCGCTCCCCACGACAGGGGAACGGGGTAGGCGGTCGCGCCCCAGGCGGCGAAGCCGGCGAGGCATTCCTCGTGGGCGAGCGCGGGGATGCCGAAGCGGTTCGCGGCCGTGATGCGTTGCTGGGATCGGGCGAGTGAGAGGGCGCCGACGGCCGCGTCCACCGGGACGGTGCCGAAGGGCCGGGTGAGCTGGCCCAGACCGTGTGGCAGCAGCTCGTCCAGGTCGGGAGGCTCCTCCAACTCGTGCTGGTGCGGTGCGACCTCGCCTCCCTCGTCGGAGGCGCCCACCCAGACGCCGACGAGTTGGGCCGTCTTCTCACGCAGCGTCATGGCCGCGATGAGGGCGTCCGCCCTGGCTCCGGGGTCGAGGGCGACGTCCCGCCACTGGGGGGTGGTGAGTTCGGCCCCGAGTGCGGGATTCATGTTGCCGGTCACTTTCCTCCGACCCCCATCAGCCCCTGGACCAGGGCACGGCGGGCGAACAGGTAGACGACGAAGATGGGGAGCATGGACAGCACCACGGCACTGAGCAGACCGGGGACGTCGACGCCGTGCTCGGTCTGGAAGTTGTACAGACCGAGGGTGATGACTTTGGTCGAGTCCGACTGGGTGAGGATGAGGGGGAAGAGGAAGCCGTTCCAGGCCTGCAGGGCGGAGAAGACGACGATGGAGGAGAGTCCGGCCTTCGAGAGCGGCAGGACCAGCTGGAGGAAGACCCGCCCGGGTGAGGCACCGTCGATCGCCATCGCCTCGTAGAGGTCGGGGGTGATGTCGCGCATGGCGCCGGTCAGCACCAGGGTGCACACCGGGAGCGAGAACGCGGCGGTCGGCAGGATGACACCGATCAGGTGGTCGTACAGCCCGGCCTGGCTGATCACGTAGAACATCGGCACGATCACCGCCTGGGCGGGCACCGCGAGCCCGAGCAGGAAGACCCGGAACACCAGGCCGATGGTCCGCCCCCGGGCTCGCACGATGGCGTAGGCCAGTGGCGGGACCACGAGCAGGACGATCGCCACGACGCTGGCGGTGACGATCACCGTGTTGAGGAAGTCCTGTCCGAAACCGTTCGAGAAGGCGTTGGCGTAGTTGCTCAGGGTCAGCTGTGAGGGGAAGCTCAGCGGCCCTTGGGTGGAGTAGTCGGAAGTGGTGCGCAGCGTCGAGAGCAGCAGGACGTAGAGCGGCAGACCGACCAGGAACAGCCAGATCAGGGAGCCCAGTCCGGCGAGGTAGTTGGGCCTCCGTCTCATGAGATCCCCTCCGTCGTGCTGCGCATCTTGTCGTAGCCGGAGAGTCGGACCACGGCCAGGGAGATGAGGGTGGCGACGACGACCAGGACCAGCGCGATGGCCGAACCCGCGCCGAAGTCGAAGTTCTTGAAGCCCTGTTCGTACATGTAGTAGGCGCTGACCGTGGTGTCGGTGCCCGGTCCGCCCTGGGTGAGGATCAGCACCGTGTCGAAGGTGGTCAACCCGCCGACGACCATGAGGATCACCGAGGTGATCATGGTGTTGCGCAGCTGCGGCAGGGTGATGTGGAAGAACTGCCGCACCGTGCCGGCACCGTCGATCGCGGCTGCCTGGTAGAGGACCTGCGGTACGGCGCGCGCGCCGCCCTGGTAGAGCAGCGCGTGCAGGGGCGTGAACTGCCACATTCCGACGAAGGTCAGCACCGCGATCGAACCTGACTGGCTGCCCAGCAGGTTGCCGTTGCCGAAGAGCCACGGGAGCTGACCGGGGATGCCGAAGTTGGGGTCGAGCAGGGCGCGCCACAGCACGGAGACCGCGGTGGCCGACAGGAGCAGCGGGACGAAGAAGATGGCGGACAGCACGGCCCGGTTGCGCTGCGGTCCGGCGGCCCACACACCCAACAGGATGCTGATGGGCGTCTGGGTGACGACTCCCAGGACGGTGAGCAGCAAGGTGAGCCAGATGCTCTGGGTCATCACCGGGTCGTGGAACAGGGTGGTCCAGTTCGCCAGGCCGTTGAAGTGCGGCGAGGTGATGCCGTCCCAGCTGGTGAAGGACAGCACGGCGACCAGGACCAGCGGGAGGATGGCGAAGAGCAGGAAGAAGACGGTCGCGGGTGCCGCCCAGACAAAGCCTGGGCGGGTCACCCCGACGCCGACCCTGCGCGCCTTGAGGCGACGGCGGCCGAGCTCGACTGCGGAGGAGAGTGCGCTCATGGGTCCGGTACTCAGGAGGTGGCCAGGGACTGCATCGCCTGGATGAAGCCGTTGGTGTCGGTCTTGCCGTCGAAGAACTCCTGGACGGCCGTGTGGATCGTCGTGGTCGCCGCCGGCGGGTAGGCCTGGTCCCAGGAGAGCTGGAACGAGGGCGCCGCCTTGACCAGGTTGAACTGGAACTGGGAGTAGCCCGGGCTGGCCGAAGTGGACAGGAAGGTGGGCGTGTTGGTGGTGGTCGGCAGGTTGCCTATGGCCAGCTGGGCCTGGACGAACTCGTCCGAGTACATGAGCTTCAGGAACGCCGCGACCGCGTCGGGGTGCTGAGTCTTCTTCAGCACCGAGTAGAAGTTGTTGGTGTTGCCGACGATGTCGGCCGGGTCGCCCTTGCCGCCGGGGATGGCCGGGAACGCACTCCAACCGAGGCCGTTCTTGGCGAAGTCGGGGTCGCTGGACTGCTCGGTGGAGTACTCCCACGAGCCCATCAGCTCGAAAGCGGCCCTGCCCTTGGCCAGCAGCGCCGGGGAGCCGCCGTCGGTGAACTTCACCGAGTCGAAGTTGCTGCCGAAGGCGCCGGCGTCGACCAGCTGCTTGACCATCCCGAGGGCCTTCACACTGTCCGGGCTGGACCAGGCAGCCTTGTCACCGGCGAGCGCCTGCTCGAACAACCCCGGACCGGCGACCCGGTCGTAGATGTACTCGAACCACATCTGGGTGGGCCACTGGTCCCCGCCGCCCAGTGCGATCGGGGTGATCCCCTTGGCCTTCAGCACCGCGACGTCGCCCAGCAGGTCGTTCCAGGTCTGCGGGACGCTGAGGCCTGCGCTCGCGAGGACCTGCTTGTTGTCGAAGAGCAGGACCGGCTGCGTACCGCGCATCGGGATGCCGTAGGACTTGCCGTCGACCACCGCGGTGTTGAACACGGAGGGGAGGAAGTTGTCCTTCAGCCCGGGGTCCTTGGCGATCATGCTGTCCAGCGGAAGCAGCAGGTTGTCCTTGACGTACGGAGCGATGCTGCCGCCGCCCCAGTTGAAGAAGATGTCGGGGGCCTGCGGGGTGTTGATGATCGTGTTGAGCTTGGACTGGTAGTCGGCGCCGGGGATGGTGTACAGCACCGCCTTGACCTTCGAGGTCTTGTTGAACGTGTCGACGATCTGCTGCTCGACCGTGTTGCCCGAGTCGCCGTAGACCAGGACGTGGATCGTCCCGGAGTCGGCCGAGCCCGACGTGGACCCGCCGCTGGACCCGCAGGCCGCAGTCAGACCGAGCACCAGCGTGGTCGTAGCCGCGATCGCGGCGAATCTGTTCCGGGACGCACCGCTGCGTATGCGCACACGAAGAGAATCCATGGCCTGCCACTCCGTCGATTGTTTCGAAGAGATTGCCGAACGCTTCGGGAAACTTAGGCGCAACACCAGCTACCGTCAAGGTCCTGGAAGGTCTCGGTTCGGGCGTGCCAACAGGGCTTCCGACCAGCTAGCATCCGACCCATACCGTCACAACGACTGCGTACTTCAGGCACCAGGGCAGCACAGGAGGGGCTCGTGACCAGAGCGGCGACACTCGCCGAGATCGCGCGCGAGGCAGGGGTGTCCACACCGACTGTTTCGAAGGTCCTGAACGGCCGCGCGGACGTGGCACCAGCGACCCGGGAGCGGGTGGAGGAGCTCCTGCACCAGCACGGCTACCAACGCCGACGCAGCAACAGCGCTCCTTCCAGTCCACTGCTGGAACTGGTCTTCCACGAGCTGGAGAGCGCGTGGGCGATGGAGGTGATCCGCGGGGTGGAGAACGTCGTCCGCGAGGAGGGCCTCAGCGTCGTCCTGTCGGAGTCCTCCGGCCGACTCAGCCTCGGGCAGTCGTGGATGGACGGAGTCCTCGCCCGCCGCCCCACCGGCGTGGTCCTGGTGCTGTCCGGGCTCGACAAAGCGCAGCAGGCACAGCTGACCAGCCGTGACATCCCGTTCGTGGTCATGGATCCGGCCGGGGACCCCGGCCAGGATGTGCCGGCGGTCGGCACGACCAACTGGAACGGCGGCCTCGCCGCCACCCGCCACCTCCTCGACCTCGGCCACCGGCGTATCGGGATGGTGGCCGGACCGCGTCGGATGATGTGCAGCCGCGCCCGCATCGACGGCTACCGGGCCGCACTGGAGACGGCCGGCGTCGCCTTCGACCCCGCGCTCGTTCATGAGGGCGACTTCCATCACGAGACCGGCTACCGGGTGGGTCTGGAGCTGCTGCGCCGCCGGGACCGGCCCACCGCCGTCTTCACCGGCAACGACCTCCAGGCGCTCGGACTCTACGAGGCGGCACGGGAACTGGGTCTGCGCATCCCGGAGGATCTGAGCATCGTCGGCTTCGACGACCTGCCCATCGCCCGGTGGGTCGGCCCGCCGCTGACCACCGTGCGCCAGCCGCTCACCGAGATGGCCGAGGTCGCGGCGCGCATGGTGATCGATCTCGCCCGCGGCAACAAGCCGTCCACGCTGCGCGTGGACCTGGCCACCAGCCTGGTCGAGCGCAGCAGCACCGCGCCGCCTCCAACTCGGACGCGCGTCTGAGGCTGCACCCGACTCCGCGCCCCGGTCTGACGCCGAGGTGCAGAGCCCTCCGCGCGCGAGGGCCACTCGCACCCAGCCGGACCGGCGGCGGCCGAACTTTCCTACGCCCTGTGGCAAGGCCGACGATCGATCCGGGGCACCGGGACGCTCGGCACTGACCTGACCCGCCTGCCGTCTGCGACGGCGGGCACTGAACGAGAGGCGCACACGTGCACAACTGGGCAGGCAACATCGCCTTCCGGGCGACACGGGTCCACCGACCCCGGACCGTCGACGAGACCCGTCATCTCGTCGCCGCCTCCGACCGGGTCAAGGTGCTGGGCAGCGGCCACTCCTTCAACCACATCGCGGACACCGCGGGCGAACTGGTGCTGCTGGACGGATTGCCGCGTGGGCTGGAGGTCGCCGCCGACCTGACCACCGTCACCCTCACCGGCACCATGCGCTACACCGAGCTCGCCAGGGAGTTGCAGGCACAGGGACTGGCTCTGGCCAATCTGGCGTCACTCCCCCACATCTCGGTCGCCGGATCGTGCGCCACCGGTACCCACGGCTCGGGAAACGGCCTGCCCGGTCTCGCCTCAGCGGTGACCGCGCTGCGGCTGATCACCTCGGACGGGGAACTGCTCGACATCGGACGCGCCGACGACCGCGACCGCTTCGCAGGAACGGTTGTCAGCCTGGGCGCCCTCGGCGTCGTCGTCGGCCTCACCCTCGCAGTCGAGCCCACCTTCGAGGTGGCCCAGTGGGTCTACGACGCCGTGCCGCTGGACCGCATCGCCGACCGGTTCGACGATGCGTTCGGCGCCGCCTACAGCGTCAGCGCCTTCACGGACTGGAGCGGAGACACCGCCAACGTGTGGGTCAAGCGACGAACCGATCACGAGGGCCCCGCTCACCTGGGAGACCGATGGCTGGACGGCCGCCTCGCCGACGGCCCCCGGCATCCGGTTCCGGGCGTCTCCCCACGGCACTGCACCGAGCAGCTCGGCGTTCCCGGCCCGTGGCACGAACGACTGCCGCACTTCCGGCCGGACTTCACCCCAAGCGCCGGCGAGGAACTCCAGTCGGAGATCCTGCTGCCGCGCGAAGCGGCACCCGCCGCCGTCGCGGCGATGCGCGCCCTGGGTCCGCGCATCGCGCCTCTGCTGCTGACCTCCGAGATCCGCACCGTGGCGGCGGACGACCTGTGGCTCAGTCCCGCAAACGGTCGGGACTCCATGGCGGTCCACTTCACCTGGCGCCCCGCCGAGGAAGCGGTGGATCAGGCGATCGCCCTGGTCGAGGCGGAGCTGCTGCCACTGGGTGGCCGTCCACACTGGGGCAAGCTCTTCGCGCTGCACCCCGAGGCCGCCGGAGCCCTGTACGAGCGGCGCGATGACTTCCACCGCCTGATGCGGGGCCTGGATCCACGCTCCGCCTTCCGCAACGACTTCATCGACGCGGTGTTCCCCCAGTCATAAGCTTCATGACGCTCTCCGGTGTCACCACCGAGAAAGGAAGAGCTCCGCCGAAAGTTTCGCTGATGCTTCCGTGCATGCCCTCACACAGCAGCACTCGACGCACCGTCAGCAGGGGCTCTGGAATGGTCCGAGACCTATCGGGAGTCTCCAGTCCCATCAGCTGGACCGCCCCACCAACTCGGCGTGCTCGTCCGGCGGCAAGGTGATCGACCGGCAGAAGGCCAAGGTGGCGACCCCGATGCTACGGCGGTCGCAGGGTTGCCCACGATACGTCACATAGTGCTCAGAGCAGCCGAGTTCACCATCCGTCGGCTGCTCCAGGACATGCAGGAGAGGCCCGGTAGTCCCTGCGGCGAGCGGCGTCTTCCTCCGGTCCGGGAGCAGCTCGTCGGCGCGCCGGCCCCCTCGGCGGTGCGGCCGACGCTCATGTTCCCGAAAGTTTCACGCAGCCTTCCAGAGAAGAACTCCGCGGCGAAGCTGGGCAAGTCCGACATGGGCGTTGCTCCGCCACGGCCCGACCGGAAGGATAAGTGATCTCCTATGACCTTCCCCAAGGATCGCTTACATGCGCCATGCTGTCTCGTCGTCCGCTGCGCTGATCGCAAGCGGATCGCTCGCCCTGGCCGTCTTCGCCCTTGCCACCACGTCAACCGATGCACAGGCCGCGCCCAGTACCGGCCAATGCGGTAACCCACTTGGAGCGGCCGCGAGTTACACCGAGTTCGTCCACGGCGACTCCCAGCGCACCGCCGACGCGGAAGGCGCTGTCGCGGTGGGCGGCGACGCCGACTTCAGCCACAGCTTCAGCGTCGGAGCAAAGTTGACGTCCAGTCAGATCGCAGCCCTGCCGTCCGGGGCCGCGCTCGTGATCGGCGGCACCCTCGAACTGGGCTCTGCCGATGTCGAGGTCGAGCGCGGCAACGCCGTGTACGGCTCGTTGCACGGCAGCGGCCGTCTCTCGGAGGCGGCCGGAGCAGCACGGCAGGCCGCGACGCCGATCGACTTCGACCAGACGTTCGCGGCATTGCGCGCGGCCTCTGCCCAACTGGCCGCGCTCCCCGCGAACGGCTCCACCGCCGTGACCCATGACGGTGGCGAGAGCGTCCTCACCTTCACCGGCAAGGACGCGGCGACGAACGTCTTCTCGCTGACTGCCGACACCCTGCAGGCAGCGCAGGAGATCAGGATCGACGTACCGGCCGGTTCCCGAACCGTGGTCAACGTCTCCGGGGCCCGCTACGACATGAACGCGGGCGCGACGAGCTCCGTCTTCCTGAAGGACCCCCAGACCGGCGCCTGGCACGAAGAGGACTACACGGAGCCGGACACGGCCCTCTCCGGCATCCGAGGCGGCCTGCTGTGGAACTTCAGCCAGGCGGTGGCCGTCGTCAAGCGGGACGGGACCGCCTGGCCCGGGACACTGCTCGCTCCCGAGGCCGCCGTCCACCTCGGCAGCGGCAACCAGAACGGCCAGGTCATAGCCGCCTCACTGACCAGCTCCTCCGGCGCGGAGACCCACGACTTCCCGTTCACCGGATGCGTCGCCACCACACCGTCGCCCACGCCCTCCTCATCCAGCGCCTCCCCCTCGGCCAGCCCATCGGCATCCAGCCCGGCGGGGGTGCCGTCCGGCGCGCCGACCCCCACGCGACCGGCCACCACCAGCAGCGCAACGCCGAGTTCGCCCGGTGGCTCACTCGCCCACACCGGTGGCGGTGACGACACCGTGGCACTGCTCGGCGTGGGCACCGGCGTCGTCGCACTCGGAGCAGGCCTGGTCACGCTCTCCCGCCGGAAGCGCTCCAGCACCGGAGCTCACCGGTAACAGGTGGCACCGGCCACGTCGGGCTGCGAACCGGGGAACCAGACCGGAGAAGCCGCAGTCACCCGAGGGCTGAGGGGCGGCAACCCCTTGAGTAGCCGCCCCCTCATCCCTCGGCGAATACCTCCATGGCACCGTGTCAGCGCGTGCCGGTCGACGGCCGCACGCGGCGGCGAGGATGCTGACACGTCGAAGGTCCGGCGTGCGGCGCAGCGAGCTCCCCCACGCGAGCGCAGCGGCGTCTCCGGCCTACCGGTCGGGGCCGCGGCGGTGCTGCCGTGCTGCCCTGTCGTGGCGTGGATCACGTCGACCACGCGGCACCACGCCGGCCCGGGGCCACCTCCACGACTGCCCAGCCGCTGCTCCAGACCGCTCCGCACCCTGGAAGGCGCTTTCCCTGCAGCTCTTCGTGCCCTAACATTGGTACAGACCACTTCCTCGTCTCTCTCGGCCGCCCGGAACGTCAACTCCCCTATGACGGACTGGGCTTCCCCTCAAGCAAGGCCTGACCTGTGTCGGCAGAAGGGCGCACGTGTGAGCGGTAGTGACCGGGTCACCGTACTCGGCGCCGGGATGACCGGATTGACCGTGGCCGTGACTCTGGCGGAGCGGGGGCACCCGGTGGTCCTGAAGAGTGCCGAAGCCTCGCATGAGAGCTCCTCATGGAATGCCGCTGCACTGTGGCGCCCTGCCCGCAGATGTCCCGACTGGAACTACCTGCGGCGTGCCCTCGCCACACACGATCGACTGATGCGACTGGAGTCCGAAGTCGCATCAGGAGTGCGGTTGCAGAACCTGAACGAGGTGTGCGCTGAGCCCTCGGACGTGCCCTGGTGGATCAGCGCAACGCTCGACAGACCGTTCGCACCCAGCTCGACAGCACTGGCAGGTGGCGCCCGCGCCCATATGGTCAAGGTTCCTGTCGCAGACTCCGCGCACTATCTGAACCGGCTGGAACAACGCTTCCTCGAGATGGGCGGGAAACTCAAGCGCGGGCTGGCGACGAGCCTGGCGGCCGAGACCCGCGTTGCACGCTCTGTCGTCAACTGCACCGGCTTTGGAAGCTCCCGACTCGTCACCGACCCCTACCTGAGCCTGACGCGTTTTGTGGTGGTGCGCTGCGCCAAACCGCGACAGGCGATCGGATGCTGGGTCGAGGAGACAGATGGACGACCCTCCGTCCACATCGTCGAGCGTGATCGGGACCTCCTGCTCTACGGGCCAGGAATTCCGGGGCTGGTCTCCACGGTCGTCCCGCCGTCCCACATCACCGACACCGTGCGGCGCTGCTCCGCCCTGGTGCCTGAAATCCAAGGCGCGCGCGTCCTGGACGCCACTTTCGCGCTCCTGCCCGAGCGGCCCTGTCCCCGGGTGGAACGTGACCCGCTGCTGCCTGCGGTGATTCACAACTACGGCCACGGCTCCGCCGGCTTCACCCTCTCGTGGGGCTGCGCCAGCGAGGTGGCACGCTTGGTCGAAACAACTCCCGCTCCTGGCAGTCAGCGCCGTCGCAGGGGACCTGCGCCCTCTGCCCGGCAGCCGCACAGAGGCGCTCCCCCATATCCCGCCGAGTAGGCCTCGGCAGCCGAGGCTGATGCGTCCTTCGCTGGTCAGGGCCAAGGCTTGCGACAGGAGTTGGCGTCGTCGTGTCTCCTCGATCGAGGATCTGCGCGTGGAGAAGTGCCTGTCGGAGGGAGTGTCTGATCCTTTGTGGGTGGTCTGGTGTTCGGTCTGGTCTAGCGATCGGTGACACGTTCGCCGTAGTAGCCGGCGAGGCAGTTGATGGCCTGCTTCCAGGACTGGGTCCTGCCGGTGACGTTGGCGTGGTTCTTGATCAGGTTCTGGATCACGAGGTAGAGGACCTTGAGGGCCGCCTCGTCGTCGGGGAAGTGCCCGCGACGGCGTGAGGCCTGCCGGAACCGCGCGTTGAGGGACTCGATCATGTTCGTGGTGTAGACGACGCGGCGGATCGGGGCAGGGAACCGCATGAAGACGATCACGTGCTCCCAACTGCGGCGCCAGGTGTCGATCACCGCCGGGTAGCGCTCACCCCACTCCTCCTCGAAGCGGGCGAACCGCTGCTCGGCCTCGTCGGCAGTCTTGGCCGTGTAGACCTCCTTGAGCTGGCGGGCGATGGCACCCCAGTGCTGCTTGGCCGCGTAGCGCAGGCTGGTGCGGACCATGTGAACGACGCACAGTTGAACGTCGGCCTGGGGCCAGACGTCGTTGATCGAGTCCGGTAGGCCCTTCAACCCGTCGCAGCAGGCGATCAGGACGTCCTGGACACCGCGATTGCGCAGTTCCGTCAGCCAGGTCATCCACTGCTTGGCGCCCTCGCCGCCCGTGCCGACCCACATGCCCAGCACGTCGCGGTCGCCGTCGAGGTTGATGCCGACCGCGATGTAGACGGGCTTGTTCGCTACGGCGCCGTCGCGGATCTTGATGTAGATGCAGTCGATCAGCACGACCGCGTACACGCGGTCGAGCGGGCGGGTCCGCCAGGCGGCCAGATCCTGGGCGACCTGCGCGGTGGCGCGGGAGACCAGGTCGCGGGAGACGTCGATGTCGTAGACCTCGGCGAGGTGGGCCTGGATCTCACCGGTCGTCAGGCCCTTGGCGTAGAGGGAGATGATGGACTCGGAGAAGCCGTCGACGCGGCGGGCGTGCTTGGGGACGATCTGCGGGTTGAAGTTGCCGGCCCGGTCGCGGGGGATGTTGATCTGGACCGGGCCGACCTGGGAGAGGACGGTCTTGCGGCTGGTGCCGTTGCGGTGGTTGCCCGACCCAGCGGCGGCAGGGTCGCCCTTGTCGTAGCCGAGGTGTTCGGCCATCTCGGCCTCCAGGGCGCCTTCCAGGACCAGCTTCACCAGCCCGGTCAGCAGCCCGTTCTCGCCGACGAGCTGCAGGCCGTCGCGGCGGGCCCGCTCGATCAGGTCTTCGGCCAGTTCCCGGTTCTGCTCGGTCGCGATGCGTGCCAACTCCGCCCCCGTCTGCACATGGTGCTCGTTCTCGTGGGGGCTCTGCTCGTTCGTGGTGCCCATGGGTGATCCTTCCCGGCAGAGAGGTCATCTCATGCCATCTCGGGTCACACCAGACCAACCACAAAGTTCAGGACAGTCCCCGACCTGGTCATCGGCGAGGAGCTCGGCGGCCACGGGAACGCATCACGGCGATGGATCGTCGATCCGATCGACGGCACCGCCAACTTCTCGGTCGGCCGACCCCAGTGGAGCACTCTGGTCGCGGTCGAAGAGAACGGCGAGGTGGTCACCGGCATGATCTCCGCACCGGCGCTCCAGCGACGTTGGTGGGCCACCCGTTCGAACGGTGCCTGGACCAGTTCATCCGCCAACACGGACCACGGGCGCCGCCAACCACTGATGGTCAGCCCCACCGCAACGCTCGACAAAGCGATGATCGCCGTCTGGCCGCTCAGCGCGTGGGTACCACCACAGCGGGCTGCGGCAGGCCGGCGCCTGATCGAACTCAGCGCGGACGGCGGCCCGCTGTCGAACTGGGCCGACACTTGCCACGGAGCCATGCTGGTGGCCGCCGGAACAGTCGACGCCTTCTTCCACATGAGCGCGAGCCCCTGGGACATCGCAGCCGCCGTCCCGATCGTCGAGGAGGCGGGAGGGGTGGTCACCGACCTGGACGGTGAGCGCGACATCTCGTCGGGCGCGGCCGTCTACAGCAACGGCCACATCCACCGCCAGGTTCTGGACGCGCTGCGATCCACCGCAGCGGCGACCTGACGCGAAACCACGACGAGGGGCAGGTTCCTGACGCGATGTGTCCGGCCCCGGCAGCCTCGCCCGCGGTCGGGCCGAGACAGGTGCCGCCGGTGACGTCGAAGATCTGGCCTCACACCCATCGACCCTGCGGACCCGCCAGAAACCCCACCACATCTGCGACCAGCTGCGGGCCGGGCAGTCCAGCGTCTACGACCACCTTCCCGTCACCGCGCGTACGGAGTTTCCGGCGCCGGAGGCCTTGGGCGTGTCGCAGTGCAGCAGGACACCCAGAGGCGTGAGCTGCACCGCGTCGGCGCCCGTCGCCCCTTGGGTGTCCGAGGCGCCGACGAGCAGCACCCGCCAGGGACTCGTCGCGTCCTCGGTCTCGACGGTCAACGTGTCGCCCTCGCAGCGGGTGCGGAACGTGGCGGCCGTCGAGCCGTCCGGCGCTGGAACCGTCGTCACCGTCACGTCGCCGTCGGCCGGGGCGTGCACATGCAGCGTCACGCCGTCGGCCCAGTCGTACTCGGGCTGTTCCTGGTCGGCGCCGAACGGGATCACGGAGCCCGGCCTGGCCAGGAGCGGCAGGCTGTCGAAGCCGTGCCGCTCGCGTCGCCAGCCCGGGCCGGTGATCCGCTCACCGCTGAGCAGGTGCGTCCACGCGCCTTCGGGCAGGTAGTACTCGACCTCGCCGTTCTCGGTGAAGACCGGCGCCACCAGGAGATCGTCGCCCAGCATGTACTGCCGGTCCAGCTGCCGGCAGGCAGGGTCGTCGGGGAACTCGAGCACCATCGCCCGTAGCACCGGGGTGCCCGCATCACGCGCCTGCAGTGCAGCGCGGAACATGTACGGCATCAGACGGTGCTTGAGACGGGTGAAGGAGCGCACGACGGCGACCGCCTCGTCGTCACCATCTTCGTCGAACGCCCACGGCACTCGGTACGACTTGCTCCCGTGCAGCCTGCTGTGTGAGGACAGCAGCCCGAACTGTGCCCACCGCTTGAACACCGCGGGGGTCGGCGTCCCCTCGAAGCCGCCGATGTCATGGCTCCAGAAGCCGAAGCCGGACAAGCCCAACGACAGTCCGCCGCGCAGCGACTCGGCCATGGCGCCGAAGGACGACTCGCAGTCGCCACCCCAGTGGACGGGGAACTGCTGGCCGCCTGCGGTGGCGGAGCGCGCGAAGAGCACGGCTTCGCCCTCGCCCCGCTCCTGCTTCAGTGCCTCGAAGACGGTCTCGTTGTACAGCTGCGTGTAGTAGTTGTGCATCCGTTCCGGGTCGGAGCCGTCGTGCCACGCCACGTCGGTGGGGATGCGCTCACCGAAGTCGGTCTTGAAGCAGTCGACGCCCTGGCGCAGCAGCGTCCGCAGCTTGCCGGCGTACCAGCGGCGCGCCGCAGGGTTGGTGAAGTCCACCAGGCCCATGCCCGGCTGCCACCGGTCCCACTGCCACACATCGCCGTTCGGCCGCTTGACCAGGTAGCCCTCCCGCATGCCTTCGGCGAACAGCGGCGACTTCTGCGCGATGTAGGGGTTGATCCAGACGCAGACGCGCAGTCCCCGCTCCTCCTTGAGGCGGCTGAGCATGCCTTCAGGGTCGGGGAAGACCCGCTCGTCCCAGGCGAAGTCACACCACTGGTACTCGCGCATCCAGAAGCAGTCGAAGTGGAAGACGCTCAGCGGGATGTCGCGCTCCGCCATGCCGTCGACGAAGCCGCGCACGGTCGCCTCGTCGTAGGAGGTGGTGAAGGACGTGGTGAGCCACAGGCCGAAGGACCAGGCGGGCGGCAGCGCGGGCCGTCCGGTGAGTGCCGTGTAGCGGGTGAGGGTCTCCTTCGGTGACGGCCCGTGGACGACGTAGAACTCCAGCGACTGGTCCTCGACGCTGAACTGCACCTGTCCCACGGTCTCGGAGCCGACCTCGTAGCTCACTTTGCCCGGGTGGTTGACGAAGACGCCGTAGCCGCGGTTGGTGAGGTGGAACGGGATGTTCTTGTAGGCCTGTTCGCTGCTGGTTCCTCCGTCGTTCTGCCAGATCTCCACCGTCTGGCCGTTCTTGACGAACGGAGTGAACCTCTCGCCGAGTCCGTAGACCAGTTCTCCGATGTCGAGGCTGTGCTGGGCGATCATGTAGTGGCGCCCGGACCCTTCGGTGGCGAATCCTGTGCCGCGGGCGCCGAAGGAGGTGAGCGCGCGTCCCGCCGCGGAGAAGTCGAGTCGCCACGGCGCCGCAGTGTCCACCCGAAGCGCGAGTTCGCCGCTGACGAGCTCGAGGACGGAGCCGTCGCGGGAGGTCTTGCCCGACGGCTGGTCGCCTTCCCGCACCGAGAACCGTGGGCCGCGCTGCGCCGCCCCGGCGAGATGGGTGCATCGCACGCCGATCACGCCCTCCGCCGGGGACCAGCATTCCACGGCGATCAGCGGGCTGTTGAGCGTGTCACCTCGATGCGCGACATCGCGAACCGGCGCGAACAGGGTGATCCTGTCCTCGTCGACGGCGACGTCGGTGACCGACTTCGCGAAACGGGCGGTGACGCCCTCGCGCATGTGCCAGTAACCGTCAGTGAACTTCATCAGGTTCCTTAGGTGCTTGCCTACTTGACAGATCCGCCGGTGACGCCGGCGGCCACGTACTTCTGGGCGACGACGAGCAGCACGGCGGCGGGTACCGCGGCCATCACCGCTGTGGCCATCACCGCGCCCCAGTCGCTGACGTGTGCGCCGACGAACTCGTAGATGCCCACAGTGATCGGCTTGACGCCGTCGGTGGTGTTCAGCGTCAGCGCGAACATGAAGTCCGACCAGGAGAAGAGGAATGTGAACAGCCCCGCGGTGATCAGCGCGTTGCGGCTCATCGGGAGCACGATGCGGACGAAGGCGACGAAGCGGTTGGCGCCGTCGACCAGCGCCGCCTCCACCACCTCCGAGGGAAGCGCCACCATGAACGCGCGAAGCAGCACGATCGAGAACGGCAGTCCGAGGGAGGCGTCCGCGAGGATCAGCCCGAGGTAGGAGTTGATCAGATGTACGTCGACGTAGGCGCCGTACACGGCGTTGGCGATGACAATCCCCGGCACCATCTGCGTGATGAGCGTTCCGAAGACGATCGTGCGGGTACCGCGCAGCGAGAACTTCGCCAGTCCGTAGGCGGCCGGCGCCGCAAGGCAGAGGCAGACCACGACCGCCCCGAGAGCGACGACGAGGGAGGTCAGCAGCGAGCCGCCCTCACTGCTCAGCGCCGTACGGAAGTTGCCCAGGCTCAGCGACGTGGGCAGCCATGACGTGGTCGCAAGCGACGGGCCCGGTTGGAGCGCGATGTTGACCATCCAGTACAAGGGGAAGAGCAGCACGATCAGGATGACGAGTGCGACGAGCGTGTTGCCCCAACGACCTATTCCGGTGAGATGCGCACGGGACATGTCGGTTCACCCCTCCTTTCCGAGGTCGGAGCGGCCGGCCCGCAGGTAGAACACGGCGAACACCGCGCTGATGAGAATGAGGACGTTGCCGACAACAGCCCCTTGTCCGAAGTTCAGCTGCAGGAAGGAGAGCTGGTAGGTCACGGTGCCGAGAGTCTGTGTGGCGTCGGCGGGGCCGCCGTCGGTCAGGGCCAGGATCAGGTCGAGGATCTTGACCGTCGACATGAATCCGAGGACCAGGACGACGGTGACCACAGGACGCAGCATCGGCAAGGTGATGCTGCGGAACGTACGCCAGGCGCTCGCACCGTCCAGCGACGCCGCCTCGTACAGATCACGTGGGATCTCCTGCAGCCCTCCGTAGAGGATCACCATGTTGAACGGGATACCGATCCAGATGTTGACCAGGATCGCCGAGGCCAGCGCCGCGTTCGGGCTGCTGAGCCAGGGCAGCGGAGCACCGATCAGATGCAGGTCCATCAGGAGGGAGTTGAGGATCCCACTTGCCGGGTCCAGCAGTTTGCGCCAGACCACGGCCGAGACGACCATCGGCACCAACCACGGCAGGAGCAGCACCGCGCGAACGGTGCCCGACAGCGGGAACCGCCGTGAGAAGAACACCGCCAGCGCGAGGCCGATGGCGAACTGGCCCAGCAGCGATCCCGCCGTGAACACCAGCGTGTGCCACAGCGAATCGGTGAACAGCGGATCGTCGAAGACCGCACGCCAGTTGGCGAACCCGACGAAGGGCGCGTGACCGTCGAAGAACGTGGCCGGCGTGTACCGCTGAAAGCTCATCACCACGTTGCGGACCAACGGATATCCGAAGAACGCCAGCATGTAGGCGACAGCTGGGGCGATGAAACACCAGCGCAGCACGACGCTGCGCCGGTCCGGCCCGGTGCGCGGCCGTGAGCGTGTGGCGCCATCCGCTGGTGCGGATACGGCGACTGTCGGTGCAATGCTCATGACCGGCTCCTCAACTCCCTGCCTTCACTTGTGCCTGTGCCTGTTGCAGCGCCTGCTGCGGCGTGGACTTGCCGGTGATGACGTCCTGGAAAGCCGACCCCAGGGCGGTCTCGACGGTCGGCCAGTTCTCTCCGACGCGCTCGACACGGGTGCGGGCTGTCGGGATCTCCGAGACGAATCCGGCGAGCTGCGGGTTGTCCTTCTCGTACTGAGCCGCGGCGTCGGCGCGGGTCGGGATGTAGTACTCGGACTCACCCCACGCCAGCTGGTTCCTCGCGGTGTTGAGACAGTCGAGCACCTTTGCTGCGGCCTTCTCCTTCGCGAGGTCCCCCGTACGCGGGATGGTCATCACGGTGCCGCCGAGCGGGGGTACGACCGGATCACCGGCCTTCGGCACGGGAATCGGTGCGACGGCCCAGTGGAGGGTCCTGACCGATCCGAGTACCGGCACCTGCCACGGCCCGTTGATCATCATCGCCGCATTCCCCGCGACGAACTGGTCGTTGATGTCCTGTTGGTTCCAGGTGACCACAGCGCCTGACGCCGAGCCGTCGTCGACCAGGTCCTTCCACAACTGGAGTGCGGGGGCACCTGCGCCGTCGCCCAGGTGGGCCTCGTTGCCCCCTGCGGACCAGAAGAAGGGGAGGAACTGGAAGACGCCGTCCGCGTTCGGCGTCGCACTGAACGCCATGCCATAGGTGTGGCCGTGGGTGAGCAGCTTCGCGTCCCGCTTCAGTTCGTCCCAGGTCGTGGGCGGAGCGATGCCCGCCTTCTCCAACAGGTCGGTGTTGTACATCAGGCCGAGCGAGTCGACGGCACGGGCGATCCCGTACTGGGTGCCCTGGTAGCTGCCCATCGCCAGCGCGCTCGCGGACTGGTCGGAGAAGGTGACTCCCAGTGGCTTGAGCGGTTGCAGCCCGCCGATGGCTGCGAATGTCGGCAGATCCGAGCCGTCGAGGTCGAGGATGTCGGGGAGGGAATGCGACGACGCCATCCGCAGCGCCTTGGACGGCACCTGGTCGGCCGGCACGCTCTCCTGGACGACCTTCAGGCCGAGCGGCCCGGCGCACTGGTCGAACAGCCGTTGCTGGTCTGCGGCTTCGTGGGGCTCGGTCGCGGAGTTGAGGATGATCAGGGTGTTCGGATCGGCGCTGCTCGCGCACCCGCTGAGTCCGAGTGACGCCGGAAGGGCGGCGAGAGCGAGCGCGAGCGCGGGCAGACGTATGCGCCCATGAAGGACATGCATGGTGGAGCTCTCCGTTCGGTTGCGGCTCTGGAACAGGCGGACGAAGAGAGATCGGAGGTAGCCGGGTCAGGTGGCGCGACCGGGGAGCAGCACGGGGGGAATCAACCGGTAGGGCACCTGGTCCCCGGAGGCGCCTTCGGTGATCGCCTGCACGGCCAGTCGGGTCACCTCTCCGGCCACCTCGGAGACGGGCAGTTCGATCCGGGGCAGTTCGTGCCCACCGACGTCGTCCGGGAGGTTCCCGACTGCGACGACCCACAGGTCCTCTGGGACACGGCGGCCGACCGCCGCACAGGCGGCGAGGATGTGCGGCAACACCGACACGTGCTGGACCACGAGCGCGGTGGGGGCGTCGGCGGCGGTCAGCAGGGCGCGGACCCGCAGGTTGAGTTGCGCCATGTCGGCGGTGGAGTGATGGACGGTGACGTGGGCGCCGGTTTCGCGCGAGCCCCGGCGGGCCCCTGCCACACCCCTCACTGCGTAGCCGCGGCGGGCCGTGATCTCGTCCTCAGTGGTGGCGAGGTAGGCGATGTTGCGGTGGCCGGCCGTGGCCGCCTCCTGGACCGCGAGCGCTGCGGCGGCCTCCCAGTCCAGGTCGGTCCACGGCAGCCCGGCCCCCTCCGACGTGCTGCCCAGCAACGCCGTCGGAAACCCGATCTCGCGCACCACGTCGATGCGCGGATCATCCATCTCCACCGCCATGAGGATCGCGCCGTCGGCGAGCCCGCTGCCGGCGACTCTGCGCAGGGCCGATACGCCGTCCTGGTCGGTCATCAGCAGGACACCGTAGCCAAGGGCACGTGCGGCGTCGCTGATCTCGATCGCGAACCGGCCGTCCACCGCCCGGTGGTAGCCACCGGGCGCGCGCGGCAGCGCGAGCGCCAGGACATTGGTGCGGCTGCTGCGCAGCGAGCGAGCGCTGGCGCGCGGGTGGTAGCCGAGCTCGTCGATCGCTGCCTGGACGGCCCGGCGTGTGTCGTCGGAGATCTTCCGGGAGCCGCTCAGCACGTACGAGACAGTGCTCGGCGCGACGCCTGCGCGGACGGCGACGTCCTTGATGGTGACCACGGTGTCCTCTTCCACGTCGAATCGATTCGTCGAATCGATTCACTGGTCGAGGATGCTAGATGCTCGACTACCGGCACGACAAGATCCCGCGCGAAGTCCGAGCCTGAAGCGGGCCGCATTCTGAGCCGTCCCAGAGCCTTGCCCGCCCTCGGCACCAGGACCGATCAGCCCCTGGAACCGCATCGGCCACGCCAGCCCCGGTGGCGCGCGATCGGGGCGGGCTGCGGAGTCGGCCCAGGCCTTCGTGAGCTCGCTCGCGCCGGGAACCCATCGCCTGACCGCCCGGTAGGGCCCGCGTCGCGCCACATCCATGACCGCGTGGGCGATCGCCTGGTTCGCGTCGCCCGAGAAGCGCTCGATGTTCCTGCGGGCGACCCGCACATCGTCGGCACCGGTCACCGGAGCGCCGGGGGAAGCCGACCGGCTACCGGGGTGATACGTTCCTATTTGACGGGAAATGCGCATCTTATTCGAGCGTCCGGAGGGCTTATGGCCACCGTGAGCGTCCGTTACATCGTTCACGACGTGGACGAAGCCATCGCCTTCTACACCGGAGAGCTCGGCTTCACCGAGGTGATGCATCCGGCACCGGCCTTCGCGATGCTCGCCCTTGGGGATCTGCGGCTCGTGCTCTCCTCCCCGGGTGCCGGCCCCGGCGGCGGGCAGGCCATGCCCGACGGCACCATGCCGACGCCGGGCGGCTGGAATCGGTTCGCCCTCGAAGTCGACCACCTTGAAGACCTCGTCGCCCGGCTGCGCGGTGCTGGGGTGCGGTTCCGCGGCGGGATCATCCACGGCGTGGGGGGCAACCAGGCGAGCGCCGAAGACCCCTCGGGAAACCCGATCGAACTCTTCGAGCCCACCAGGGACGAGGCCAGACTCTGACACTCGCCCCACTGCCTACTGCGGGCCACTGACGCGCGGTCAGGGTCGAGGAGGCGCGCTGCCCGGGCCCAGATGCGAGGCACAGCCTCGACCGGGTGTCCGTCGTCTGAGCCCAATCCTGTGCGTACGCAGGGCGGCTCGCGGCCGAGCCTCCGCTGTCACCAGTCCTCGACCCGGCCTCCGGGCGGCGGGGTGGTGAAGGGTCCATCGGCGACCGAGTCCCGGTCAGGCCGAACACCCGGCGTTCCCCAGATCTCCGGCTCCGCCGACGATCTGCCGAGCGTGTCGCCCTGGACGGCTGGGTCCCCGTCGGCCGAGGGCCGAGTCGGCGCAGTGGTCCCTGCGGTGAAACTCGGCGCGTAGTCGAAGGAGATGAAGGTGAAGAAGACCAGGAGCCCGAAGCCAAGGAGCAGGGGAACGACGAACTCCGGGAGAGCAGCTCCCTGCGGAGCTATGGCGGCGCCGCCGTCCGTCATCTTCACGCTGACCGCGGCCATGCCTGTGTAATGCATGGCACACACGGCCACGCCCATGATCAGGGCTGCGCCCACCACCGATGCCGTGCCCTGCACATTGACGGTGGCCCAGAGTGCGGCCGTGGCCGCGGCGACGGCAATGAGGACCGAGATGCCCACGGTCTGGCTGTTGTAGACCATCTGGGCCTGCATCCGGATCGCGTCCATGCCGAGGTAGTGCATACCGGCGACGCCAAGCCCGGTCGTCAGGCCACCGAGCACGATGCGCAGGCCGCGTCGTCGACCGTAGCCGACGACGAAGATGCCGACGGCGACCATCACGATGGCAACCAGCAGACTCAGTACGGTCTGTGACACCTCGTACCGGATGTCCATGCCCGACACGGCGAATCCCAGCATGGCCACGAAGTGCATGGTCCAGATGCCCGACCCCAGGGCGACAGACCCGACGGCCAACCAGTAGGGCCTGCGCCGGTGGTCACTTGCCAGGGCCCACCGCACGCTGCGCAGCGCGATGGCGGAGCCGGAGCAGGCGCTGATGTAGGCGATGACGGGAGTCACCCAGCCGTAGGCGAGCTGATTGATCTGTCCCACAAGATGTCTTTCTGTCATCAGTCGAATGCCAGGAACCGTCCTGCCATGCGGCTGAGAGTTCGGCTGCGCAAGGGTCCTGAGCCGCGCCGTCCGGACGCGAGGGTCGCACCGAACCCCTGACCCGTGCAGGTAAATTGGCCTCGCCCGATCCCGCCGGTCAAACCCTTCCCTGGGACTTCACTGGAAGTTTCCTGAGAACTGACCTCACGGAGAACGGACGGCGAACCTCGTCCCGAGGCCTGATAGAGCCTCTGGAGCCGCCCCCACACAGGGAGGCAGGGATGCCCGGCCCCATAGAGAACTTCCATGGCCACCCGGATGGTGAAGTCCACCGCGGCGCCCTCGCGAGCTCGTCCATCCGGCAGCCGCGTCGACCGGGCATCGCCGTCTCCCGACGGGGACTCACGCCCCGCACCGGTACGGGCGTCCGGACCGCCCCCGGAATCTGTGAATCCGCAGCAGTGGCACTGGATTGGTACAGACCAATGACTAGACTGAGGGGACACGACAAGTAGCGTCTCGACTACGACCTGTGGGGGGTCTCCTCGGCATGCTCACGTACCCGACCGATACAGCGGTCACCGCCCGCACCATCTCTCGCGACCTCAAGGAGAAGATCCGTGCTGGTCATCCGGCGCCCGGACTCGACCTACCCTCCGAACGCGACCTGGCCGGCGCCTACCAGGTCACACGCCAGACCGTCCGCGCCGCAGTCTCACTCCTCCAGAACGAGGGCTGGGTACAGCGTGACCGGCTGGGCACGTTCGTCCTCAAGCGCGCACCTGGCACAGTCCACAGGGTTGCCGACGAAAGGGACTTCCCCGGCAGGCTGCTGCGCGCCGAGGCCGTCGTCGACACGGCCGTCAGCGGGACGCTGCGCGAAGCGCTCCTGCCTGAGGAACCCGCCCAGGACCTCGGTGCCGCCCCAGGCGTCACGACGCTGGTACACGACCACCGCGTCCACGGCCCTCATGGAGAGATACTGCAGAACACGCGGACGTACCTCGCGCCCGACCTGCCGGAAGTGCTGCCACAGCTCTCCACCCTGCGGTCCGCGCTCCGCATGATGTGGACGCAGCACTGGCCCAGTGGACTGGGTGAACCCAGCACAACGGGTGAGCTGGGGATCGGCGTCGATCTCGTCGATCTCTACCGCTGGCTGCGGGGGCAAGGCCGGGTCGTCCGCTTCCTCGACCAGGCCCCCCGCTCGTCATCGCATCCCGGGACGATCACGGTGCTGCGCCACATCGTCGACGACGACGGGCACTCACTCGCCCGGTCCTCCATGACCGTGGCCACCGGGAACGCGGACCCGTCCACACTCGCCCACGGTGCGCACCCGACATCGGAGAATCGGCAGTCCCCTCCGTTCAGCTACTCACTGAGCCCACAGGACCGGTCCTGGCTCGAAGCCTGGACGCTGTCCCGCCCCGCCGAGCGAGGGCTGGCGCTGCGAGCTCGGATCGTCCTCCTGGGCGAGACGCGCAGTCCGCATGCGGTGTCTGCGGCCCTGGGCATCTCCCCCCGCGTGGTCTGCGCCTGGCTGGACCGGTTCCGTGCCGGAGGCCTACCGGCTCTCCGAGCCCAGTCCCGCCGCGGGCGGCCCCGCCGAACGGAACCGGCGGCACGGGACTCCGGGCTCGATCGCCGACCCGCTACGTGACCGACGCGACGTCCCTTTCTGCCCGGGCCAGTTGCCTGAGCATGGCTTCGGCGTGGGGCAGCAGCACCGAGCCGGCTTCGGTGAGCTCCGCCCCACGTACGCCACGGTCCACCAGCCTGGCCCCGAAGTACCGTTCCATCCGGGCCAGGTGGTAGCTGATCGTCGGCTGGGAGTAGTGCAGTCGGCGCGCAGCGGCGGAGAGGGACCCTTCAGCCGCCACGGCCGGAAGGATCCGCAGATGGTGAAGCATGAGCACGAGGGGCTCCTTGCCGTCGACAACGGGGAACGTGTGACCGCCTTCCGAGCCTAGGCCGGGCCCGGGGGCGAGGGGATCGGCCGAAATGGCGGAAGGGATCGGCCGAAAAGCCGATCCCTTCCGCCCCAGGAGGGGCGGCAGGGAGTTCTGTCGCGGCACTTCCGCCGGGGCTCGACAAGGCCTCCGGAAGACGCCGCGGCGCTCGTCCGGCTCACGACGGATCGAGGCCGCACGGTCGATATCACGCCCGCCGGCGATCCACCTCTGCCTGATCCCCGTCCTTGACCCCAGGACCCGGGACGCGCGACGGGCGGCCCGGCCTCCGTGGCCGGACCGCCTCGTGCGCGCGAGCTCGGTCAGCCCGTGTAGGCGGACATGGCCTGCCCGAACGCGCCGGGGCTCTGCAGGATCGAGGAGCAGCCCGGGTCCGTGTAGGTCACCGCGCCCGCCGAACACTGCCGGTCACGCCCCGCAGACCAGAAGGAGAGCCAGGCCAGGTGCTTGGACGCGGCGAAGTCGACCAGCGTCGTGGCATCGGCGACGGTGAAGGTCTCGCTGGTGTCGTCGTTGAGGCCGATCATGGGCGTGACGGCGACCTCCGACCAGGCCTGGGCGTCCGTCAACGTGGTCCACACGGACTTGATCTGCGCCTGGGTGGCGGTGGCGGCGTCCACGGCGTCCTGGCCCATGTCGCTGGAGAACGAGGGGCCGTAGTCCATAGCCATGATGTTGACCGCGGCGATGCTCGCGCCGTTGTTCTTCGCGCTGGTCAGTACGTTGACGCCTTCGGCGGTCAGACCGGTCGGGAGTACCGGCAGGGTGTAGGAGACCTTCAAGCCGGGGTTGTTCTGCTCCAGGATGGCGATGGCCTGGTTGCGTCGGTCGATGGACGCCGTGTCGCTGATGGCCGCGCCCTCGACGTCGAAGTCGACGTATTTGAGCGAGTACTGGTTGATCACCTGCTGGTAGGCCGCGGCGAGCGCGCTGGCGCTGCCGCAGTCGAGGGCCAGCTCCGTGCCGCTCTGACCGCCGAAGGAGACGCGCACGTCCCCGCCCAGCGCGCGCAGACCGGCGATGTTCGCGGTGGTGGCCGAGTCGGTGATCGCGGTGGTGCCTCCCCACTCGGGGGTACAGGAGCCGCCGTCGGTGATGAAGGCGAGGTTGAAGTACTTGGTGCCTTCGGTGGTCGCCCCGGAGGCCAGATCGAAGGTCGGCCATGCCGACAGGTCGGTGTACGGCGCGAAGGCACCGAGACTCCCGGAGGGCGATCCGGTACCGGTTGCAGTCGGTGAGGCGCTGGCCGACGCGGAGGCGCTGGCCGAGGCGGACGCCGAGGGTGAGGCCGAAGCTGAGGCGCTGCTGGTGGAGTTGACGCCTGCCGTCAGCGCGAGGTCATCCGCGTCGACGGTGCCCTCGCCGTACCAACCGTGCACGTAGATCTGGACCGAGGTGGTCGAGGCGCCGGTGGTGAAGGTGTCGGTCAGCTGGGTCCAGGAGGGGGCGGACGCCGTCCAGGAGCTGGTGTCCGTGGTCCCCGAGCCGGTGACGCCGAGGTAGGCGTACGCGCCCTCGACCCAGCCGGTGAGGCTGTAGGTGGTGCCGGGTTGCACCGCCACGGTCTGCGAACACTGGGCGTCGTCGGAGGAGGAAGCCGCCACCTTGAGCGCGTAGCTGCCGCTGTGCACGGGCGAGCTGACGACGCCGTCCAGGCTGCCGCAGGTCCAGCCGCTGAGACTGCCGGTCTCGAAGCCGGGGTTGCTGAGCAGGTTGGTGGTGGCCGCCGAGGCCCCGCCGGTGGTGGTGACAAGCGAGAGGGCTCCGGCCGCGACGAGGGTTGCGGCCGCGGTGAGCGCGGTGGCTCGGCGGCTGCGGACCGGCCTGGGTGCGGGGGCGGAACCGGTGGGGGTGACGCGCACGGACATGCACACTCCTGGGGGCGAGCGGGTCGTGTGGGGTGCGCATAATTTGGTCTGGACCAATACCGGGTGTCAACCCCCTGATCTGCATGGCCGACCCACAGCTGATCCCACATCAGTGCTTCCACGCAGCAGAATCACTCGACCGCCACCCACTCCCACCTGCGCGTACGGGCCCCGCCCGGCGACGTCGGCGCGTCGGAGCCCGGATCCCGGCACACGCCAGTCAATGGGTGCTACAGAACTCTTCTATGGCTCGTGACGGCCGGACCCCACGGCCGCGACGTCCCGCTCGGCCTTCCGCAGCGTCTCGAGCACGGCTTCGGCGTGCGGCAGCAGCACGACACCGGCCTCGGTCAGGGCGGCTCCGCGGGAGCCGCGTTCGACGAGTCGGACTTGGAAGTACCGCTCCAGGCCTGCCAGATGGTAGGTGATGGTGGGCTGGCTGTAGTGCAGCCGGCGCGCCGCGCCCGAGAGCGAACCCTCGTGAGCCACGGCCTGCAGGATGCGCAGATGCTGCAGGGCGAGCATGGAAGCACCTCCTGTCCTTACGTCATCGACGTTGCGCGTCTCTCCAAGAGAGCCTAGGAGGGCCGCCACGGCCGGCCGATCGGCCGATCGGCCGGTTTCCCTCGGTCGATCGGCCGTTCGTCCCAGGCCTCAGCCGCCGAGCCGGTAGACGCGTGCGGCGTTGCCTCCGAACACGGCTGCGGACTCTGCGGGCGAGAGTGCCGCCGTCAGCTCCCTGGCGGCGCGCACCACGCGGGCGTAGTCGGCGGCGAGGACGCACACGGGCCAGTCGGAGCCGAACAGGAGCCGCTGCGGCCCGAAGGCATCCAGTGCGGTGTCCGTCCAAGGACGCAGCTGGGCAGTCGTCCAGGTGTTCCAGTCCGCCTCGGTGGGCAGGCCGGAGACCTTGGCGACGGTGTTCGGGAGCGCGGCGAACGCACGCAGTCGGCGGGCCCACGGCTCCGGTTCCGACTGTGCGATCGGCGGCTTGCCGAGGTGGTCGAGCACGAAGGTGACCGTGGGAAGCCCGGCTGCCGCCGCAGTCGCGGCAGGCAGCTGCTCGGGTCTGATCACCAGGTCGTAGGCCAGTCCCGCCGCCGAGACCGCGAGCAGACCGCGGCGGACGTCGGCGCGGAGCAGCCACTCCGGATCGGGCTCCCCCTGCACCTGGTGGCGGATGCCGACCAGGTGCGTGCCACCGGGGCCTTCGCGTAGCACGGCAAGCGCGTCCGCGACGTCCGGCGCGGTCAGATCGACCCACCCGACGACGCCCGCGACCAGCGGGTCGCCCGCGGCCAGGGCGAGGAGCTCGGGGGTCTCCTCGGGAACGCAGACGGTCTGGACCACGATCGTGGCGTCCACCCCGGCCGCCTGCGCCTGGGGCCGCAACTCGTCGAGGTCGAAGTTGCGTCGCAGCGGGGCGAGTTCGGGTCCGGTGATCCAGTCCTGGTCGCGGACGGTGAGGTCCCAGACGTGGTGGTGGGCGTCGATGACCCGCGACGCGGGCGTGGTCACAGCTGCCAGACCACGGGGAGGGGGGCGTCCGCCCCGCCTGCGGAGTAGTCGTGGGCGACCTCCAGCAGCTCGCCCATCCGGGCCTGCCAGGCGGTGTTGACGGGCAGTTTCCCCAGCTCGGCGATGAGTGCCGGATAGTCGTCGACCTCCAGCAGGTGGAAGAGGTCCGTGCCGCTGCGCCAGATGGTCCACTGGGTCGCCCCGGCCGCGCGGATGGCGGCGGTGAGCTCCTCCGGCACTTCCCGGTGGGCCTGTTCGTATTCGGCGATCCGGTCGGCGCGGACGCGGGTGTGCAGGGCGACTCTCACGCTTGCTCCTCGGTGATGACCAACACGTGCAGGGTGCGCTGTCCGTGCACGCCTTCGACGCGGTCGAGCTCGATGTCGCTGGTGGCGGATGGGCCGGAGACGAAGGTCAGCGGCCGGGCGGGGTCCAGCACGGTGATCGCGTCGGGGACGTCGCCGACGATCTGGTCGGCGCGGACGACGCAGAGGTGGTAGTCGGGCAGCAGAGTGAGTACCCGGCGGCCCTGGCCGAGACCGGCGTCCAGGACGATCGTGCCGGTGACCGCGATACCTGCCGCCGCCGTGGTCAGGACGGCGTCCGCGGCCTCCAACTCGGCGACGGACAGGGGCTCGTCGTCGCGGAGAAGCTGCCAGGAGTCGCCCTGTGGCAGCAGGTCGTCGGGGAAGCCGGGCGGTACGACGAGGCTGGTCACGTCGCGCTCACCCAGCAGCTCCGCGACCGTCCGGGCGGCGTCGGCCGCCGTGGCCCGGACGACGTGGGCGCGGTAGTCGGCGACCCGCTCGGCGAAGAGGGCGACCAGGTCGCCGTCGGCATGGCTGCGGCGGTAGGCCCGCTCCACCTCGACGTCCTCGGGAGCCTCGCTGTCAGGGACATCGGCCAACGCGGTGCGGATGCGCTGCAGCACGGTGTCACGGGCGCTCATCGGGGTTGCCTCCCTGGTTCTTGGTCCGCTTCCACCAGCCGCGGAAGGACTCGGCGGGTGGTGCGGGGGTGTCGCGCGCGTCGGTCCAGCCGTGCAGCGGGCCCGGCAGGGGGCCGATGACGCCCTTGCGCCCGAGCACGCGACCGCCGAGCGAGGCGGCGCGCTGGGCCGCGGCGAGGCGGTCGGGGTTGGCCAGGACGGCGGTGGCGGCCTTCATGGCGAGGGCCTCGGCAGTGGGGGTGCGGCGCTTGGCGCGCTTGGCTTCGACAACCTCGGCGCGGAGGTGGGTGAGCACTTCCGGGATGTTGATCTTCACGGGGCACGCCTCGTAACAGGCCCCGCAGAGGGTGGAGGCGAACGGAAGCGTCTCCGCGTGGTCGACGCCGACCAGTTGCGGGGTGAGGATCGCGCCGATCGGGCCCGGATAGACCGAGCCGTAGGCGTGGCCGCCGGTCCGCTCGTAGACCGGGCAGACATTGAGGCAGGCGGAGCAGCGGATGCAGCCCAGCGCCTGGCGGCCGACGGTGTCGGACAGGGTTGCGGTGCGGCCGTTGTCGAGCAGGACCAGGTGGAAGGTCTGCGGCCCGTCGCCGAGGGTGACGCCCCGCCAGGTGGACGTGTAGGGGTTCATCCGCTCGCCGGTGGAGGAGCGCGGCAGCAACTGCAGGAACACCTCCAGGTCCTGCCACTTGGGCAGCACCTTCTCGATGCCCATCACCGTGATCAGCGTCTCGGGCAGGGTCAGGCACATCCGGCCGTTGCCCTCGGACTCGACCACGCCGACCGTCCCGGTCTCGGCGATGGCGAAGTTCGCGCCGGAGACGGCGACCTTGGCGCGCAGGAACTTCTCGCGCAGGTGCAGCCGGGCCGCCTCGGCCAGGGCGCGCGGGTCGTCGGTCAGGTCCTCGGGTGCGGGACGGCCCCATTCGGCCATCTGCTGCCGGAAGATCTCCCGGATCTCGGCCCGGTTGCGGTGGATGGCCGGGACCAGGATGTGCGAGGGACGGTCGTCGCCGAGCTGGACGATCAGCTCGGCCAGGTCGGTCTCGTAGGCACGGATACCGGCCGCTTCCAGCGCCTCGTTGAGGCCGATCTCCTGCGTGGCCATGGACTTGACCTTGACCACCTCCGACTGCCCGGTGGCGCGGACGAGTTCGGTGACGATCCGGTTGGCCTCGGCGGCGTCGGCCGCCCAGTGGACCAGGCCGCCCGCCTTGCTGACGGACTCCTCCAACTGCAGTAGATAGGAGTCGAGATGACGGAGCGTCCGCAGCTTGAGCGCGGCGCCGGCCTCGCGCAGCTGCTCCCAGTCGTCGAGTTCGGCGGTGACGCTGAGCCGCTTGTCGCGGATCGTCGTGGTGGCCTTGCGCAGGTTGCGGCGCAACTGCGGGTCGGCCAGGGCCGTGTGGGCCGCTTCGGGAAAGCCGGGACTGCCCAGCCAGACCACGTTCGTCCCGGTATCGGAGCTCACCGTGCGTCCCCTTCGGTCGAGGCGAGGATCTCGGCGAGGTGCAGCGTCCCGATGCCGGTCCGCAGCCGGGAGAGACCGCCGCCGATATGCATCAGGCAGGAGTTGTCGGCCGCGCAGAGCACGTCCGCGCCCGTACTGACGACGTTGCGCATCTTGTCGCCGAGCATCGCGGTCGACGTCTCGGCGTTCTTCAGCGCGAAGGTGCCGCCGAAGCCGCAGCAGGAGTCGGCGGCCGGGAGCTCGACCAGGTCGATGCCGCGCACCGCGCGCAGCAGCCGCAGCGGCTTGTCGCCCAGGTGCAGACCGCGCAGCGAGTGGCAGGTCGGGTGGTAGGTGACCCGGTGCGGGAAGTACGCGCCGACGTCGGTCACCCCGAGCCGGTCGACCAGGAACTCGGCGAACTCGTACACCCGCGGCGCGACTTCGGCCACCTGCGCACGCAGGGCGCGATCCCCGTACTGCTCGGCGAGCACCGGGTGGTTCTCCCTGACCATCCCGGCGCAGGACGCCGAGGGGGTGATCACGGCGTCGTACGCGGCGAAGGCCCGCGCGAACCCGCGCACCAGCGGCATCGCCTCCGGGCGGTAGCCGGTGTTGAAGTGCATCTGGCCGCAACAGGTCTGCGCGAACGGGAACTCGACCGTGTGGCCGAGCCGCTCCAGCACCGCGACGACGGCCTTGCCGGTCTGCGGGAACATCGTGTCGTTGAAACAGGTGATGAAGAGCGCGATGCGCATCAGCTCCCCCCCTTCGTCCGGTCTGCGGTGGGCAGCGGCGCGTCCCAGGGCAGCAGGCCCGCCTCACGCAGCCGGTGCCACAGCTCCGCCGGGATGTCGTGGCGCGCCATGGCGGCGGCGTCGGCGGCCTCGGACGCACTCCGCGCGCCCACGAGCACGGACGCGACGGCCGGGTGCCCGAAGGGGAACTGGATCGCAGCCGCGCGCAGCGGCACGCCGAACTCCTGGCACTGCGCCTTGATCCGCAGCGCCCGGTCCAGCAGGTCCTGGGCGGCGGGCGCGTAGTCGAAGGTCGCCCCGGGTCTCGGGTCGGCCAGCAGGCCGGAGTTGAACACGCCGCCCACCACCACCGAGACGCCGCGCCGGGCGGCCTCGGGGAGCAGATACGTCAAGCCGGTCTGGTCCAGCAGCGAGTAGCGTCCCGCGAGCAGCACCACGTCGACGTCGGTCTCGCGCACGAAGCGGTCCAGCATCCGCGTCTGGTTCATGCCGGCGCCGATCGCGCCGATGATCCCCTCGCCGCGCAGCCGCTCCAGCTCCGGGTAGGCGGAGCCGAAGGCCTGCTTCGCGTGGTCGTCCGGGTCGTGCAGGTAGGCGATGTCGATCCGGTCCAGGCCCAGCCGGGTCAGGCTGTCCTCGATCGAGGACCGCACGCCGTAGGCGCTGAAGTCCCAGACCCGCCGGTGGGTGGCCGGAACGGCGAAGCCGTTGGCGAGGTCGTCGCCGGAGTTCTCGCTGGAGTTCTCGCCGGTCGGGCGGAGCAGGCGGCCGATCTTGGTGGAGAGCGTGTACTCGTCGCGTGGCCGACTGCGCAGGGCCGCACCCAGCCGGCGTTCGGACAGGCCGAGGCCGTAGTGGGGTGCGGTGTCGAAGTAGCGGACGCCCGACTCCCACGCCGCGTCGACCGTCTCCGCTGCCGCCTCGTCGGAGACCTCGGTGAAGAGGTTGCCGAGCGCAGCCGCGCCGAGGGAGAGGGTGGTGACCGGTACCGTCGAGCGGCCTAGGGTGCGCCGTTGCAGGGGGTTCACCTGGATCAGCCTTCCACAGGTCGCAGGCGCAGTCCGGCCATGCCGCCGTCGACGGCGATCGAGGTGCCGGTGGTCGACCCGGCCAGCGGGCTCGCCAGGTAGGCGATGGCGGCGGCGACCTCGTCGGCGGCCACGAGTCGGCCGTGCGGCTGACGGGCGTTCAGTGCGGCGCGCTCGGCGGCCGGGTCGGGCGCGGCGTCGAGCAGGCGACCGACCCAGGGGGTGTCGACGGTGCCCGGATTGACGCAGTTGACCCGGATGCCCTCGCGGACGTGGTCGGCGGCCATGGCCAGGGTGAGTGAGAGCACCGCGCCCTTGCTCGCCGAATACAGCGCCCGCTGCGGCAGCCCGGCGGTGGCGGCGATGGAGCAGGTGTTGACGATCGCGGCATGGGCGGACAGCCGCAGGTGCGGCAGCGCGGCGCGGGTGGTGCGGACGATCCCGAGCACGTTGACGTCGAGGACGCGGTGCCACTGCTCGTCCGGGTTGTCCTCCACGGTGCCGGCCGCGCCGATGCCGGCGTTGTTGACCAGGATGTCCAGGCCACCCAGCGCCTCGACGGCCGCCGTGACGGCGGCGCGAACGGAGGTGTCGTCGCTGACGTCGGCGGCGAAGCCGTGCAGCGGCTTCGGGGCGGCGTCCGGGTCGAGGTCGAGCACGGCCACCTCGGCGCCGCGGTCGGCCAGCAGCCGGGCCGTGGCCAGGCCGATGCCGGAGGCGCCGCCCGTCACGATGGCCCGCAGGCCCTGAAGATCGCTCATGCGTTCACCGTCCCAGGTGTGATGGTGGCGAGGTCGGCGGCCCAGAAGGTGCCGTGCGGATAGGTGTAGGTGTCGATGGACGCCTGGTGCATCTGGGCGGAGAAGCCGGGTGCCCGCGGCGCCCGGTAGTGCCCTTCCTGGATGACCGTGGGTTCGAGGAAGTGGTCATGGAGATGGTCGACGTACTCGACGACCCGGTCCTCGGTGGTCCCGGAGAGAGCGACGTAGTCGAACATCGACAGATGCTGGACCAGTTCGCACAGGCCCACGCCGCCCGCGTGCGGGCAGACCGGGACGCCGAACTTGGCGGCCAGCAGCAGGATGGCCAGGTTCTCGTTGACCCCGCCGACGCGGGCCGCGTCCAGCTGGAGGACGTCGATCGCGCCGGCCTGGAGGAGCTGCTTGAAGACGATGCGGTTCTGCACGTGCTCGCCGGTGGCCACCTTGACCGGGGCCACGGCCTGGCGGATCGCGGCGTGGCCGAGTACGTCGTCCGGGCTGGTCGGTTCCTCGATCCAGTACGGGTCGAACTCGGCGAGCGCCCTGGTCCAGGCGATCGCCTCGGCCACGTCCCAGCGCTGGTTGGCGTCGATCGCCATCCGGACGTCGGGGCCGATCGCGGCACGGGCGGCGCGGCAGCGTCGGATGTCGTCGTCCAGGTTGGCGCCGACCTTCAGTTTGATCTGGGTGAAGCCGTCCGCGAGTGCCTCCTTGGCCAGCCGGGTCAGCTTCTGGTCGCTGTAGCCGAGCCAGCCGGGTGAGGTGGTGTAGGCGGGATAGCCGCGTTCCAGGAGGGTGTCCGTGCGCTCCGCGCGCCCGGTACGGGCGCGCGTCAGCAACTCCAGCGCCTCGGCCGGGGTGAGCGCGTCGGTGAGGTAGCGGAAGTCGATCTGGGAGACCAGCCACTCCGGCTCCGCCTCGGCCAGGAACCGCCACAGCGGCAGCCCCGCCCGCTTGGCGGCCAGGTCCCACACCGCGTTGACCACCGCGCCGATCGCCATGTGCATCACGCCCTTCTCGGGACCGAGCCAGCGCAGCTGGCTGTCGCCGATCAGCTCGCGACTGAGCGAACCCGGGTCCGCACACAGCTCGCTGACGGACTGTCCGATCACGTGGTCGCGCAGCGCGTCGATCGCGGCCACCTGGACGTCGTTGCCGCGGCCGATGGTGAAGGTGAAACCGTGGCCCTCCGGCCCGTCCTCCGCGTCGGTGCGCAGGACGAGGTAGGCGGCGGAGTAGTCGGGGTCGGGGTTCATCGCGTCCGACCCGTCCAGCTCACGCGAGGTCGGGAAGCGGATGTCGTAGGTGTCCACGGCGGTGATCCGCGCGGATGCTCCAGGCATGCTTGCTCTCTTCAGGCTCAGGATGGGGCCCTCGGGCTCAGGACGGGGCCCAGGCCGGGCAGGGGTTCAGGCTTGGCGGAAGGTCTGCCGCTGGCGGCCGAGCCGGTCGATCTCCAACTCCACGCTCTGCCCCGGTCGGAGGTAGGGGTGGTCGGGCAGGCCGAGGGCCACACCTGCCGGCGTGCCGGTGTTGACCACGTCGCCGGGCTCCAGCACCAGGTACTGGCTGAGGTAGCGGACGATCTCGGCGACGTCGAAGATCATGTTCTTGGTATGGCCGTCCTGGCGCTGCACGCCGTCGACGGAGAGCCGCAACCCGAGACCGGACGGGTCGCCGACCTCGTCCGGGGTGACCAGCCAGGGGCCGAGCGGGTTGAAGGTCTCGCAGGACTTGCCCAGGTCCCACTGTCCGGAGAACTCCAGCTGGAACTCGCGCTCGGAGACGTCGTTGCTGATCGCGTAACCCGCGACGCAGTCCATTGCCTCCTCGCGGGAGCCGAGGTAGCGGGCGCGGCGGCCGATCACGACGGCGAGTTCGACCTCCCAGTCGGTCTTCGTCGAGCGGCGCGGGATCAGCACGTCGTCGTAGGGGCCGACGACGGTGCCCGGGTCCTTCATGAAGACCACCGGCCGCTCCGGGATCGCCGCGCCCGTCTCGGCCGCGTGGTCACGGTAGTTGAGACCGATGCAGACGACCTTGCCGGGCCGGGCGACCGGCGCGCCCACCCGCCACTCGCGTGCGGCGGAGACGAGCACGGGCAGCTCGTCGGCCTCCATCGCGGCGCGGGCGCGGGCGATGCCGTCGGCGGCGAGGAAGCGGCCGTCGATGTCGTGGGTCAGCCCGGACAGGTCGAGCAGCCGGTCCCTCTCGTCCAGCACGGCCGGGCGCTCGGCCCCGGCGGGTCCTAGCCGCAGCAGTCTCATCGTGTGTCGGAGTCCTCTCGAAGGCCTCGGAAGCGGAACGAGGCGTGAACAGGGCGTACGGGCCCGGCAGTGAGGACGATACGAGCCCTGACGCGCATTCGGCAAGGAGTCATCGGACCTTTGATGCGCCAGCGTGATTTTGTTGCAACACGTAACCGCAGGTCGAACCCGATATACCAGGGATATTGCGTCAAAGGGATTGACCGCCATGATGAACATCCGCAGAGTCATCGGCAGAGTCATCCGATGAAACCCCTACCTGCCGACCTGGAGTGACCCTCATGACCCTCCGCGCCTCCCGAGTGACCTCGGTCCTCGCCGTGACCCTGCTCGTGGGCGGGCTCGCGACCGCCTGCAACCGCGGCAGCACCGTCAGCGGCTCCGCTGCCGGCAAGCCCGCCATAGGCATCGACCTGCCGCGCGCCGACTCGGACTTCTGGAACTCCTACGCGCAGTACGTCAAGAGCGACATCACCGCGGACGGGCTCAACGCCCTGCCGATCAGCAACTCGCAGAACGACATCACCAAGCTGGTCGCCAACGTCCAGGTCTTCGAGAGCACCGGCGCCAAGGCCGTGGTCATCGCCCCGCAGGACACCGGAGCCATCGTCAGCACGCTCAACCAGCTGGCGGCCAAGAACATCCCGGTGGTCAGCGTCGACACCCGCCCTGACGCGGGCAAGGTCTACATGGTCGTGCGCGCCGACAACCGCGCCTACGGCACCAAGGCCTGCCAGTACCTGGGCAAGGCGCTCAACGGCAAGGGCAGCGTCGCGGTCCTCGAAGGCGACCTGACCTCGATCAACGGTCGCGACCGCTCCGAGGCCTTCGCCTCGTGCATGCAGCAGCAGTTCCCCGGCGTCACCGTCTACCCACTGGCCACCAACTGGGACCCGGCCGTGGGCTCCAGCAAGCTGCAGACGCTGCTGGCCCAGCACCCGGACCTGAACGGCGTCTACATGCAGGCCAGCATCTACCTCCAGCCGACGCTCTCGCTGCTCCAGTCCAAGGGCCTGCTCAAGCCGCTCGGCACCCCGGGCCACATCGCCATCGTCTCCAACGACGGTGTGCCGCAGGAGTACGACGCGATCCGCAAGGGCGAGATCGACGCCACCGTCTCCCAGCCCGCCGACCTCTACGCCAAGTACGCGCTCTACTACGCCGAGGCGGCCGTCGAGGGCAAGACCTTCAAGCCCGGTCCGACCGACCACGGTTCGACCATCGTCCAACTACCCAACGGCCTGGAGGACCAGCTGCCCGCACCGTTGGTGACCAAGGCCAACGTGGACGACAAGAGCCTGTGGGGCAACCAGCTCAGCCAGTGACCGTCGGGGGCCGGACGTCACGCACCCCGTGACGTCCCGCCGTGAACCGGATCAACCTTCCCTGCTCAGTGCTCAGAAAGGACGGCACCATGGCGGACACCGCGAGCGCCGCTGCTGAGACTCCCCCGCGCGCGGTCCCCGTGGTCGAGGCGACCGGCATCTCCAAGCGGTTCGGTGCCACCGTAGCCCTCAGCCAGGCCTGGATCTCCATCGCCCCTGGCGAATCCCACGCCCTGGTGGGCCGCAACGGGGCCGGCAAGTCGACCCTGGTCTCCATCCTCACCGGCATGCAGCAAGCCGACACCGGCACCCTGCGCTTCGCCGGCGAGCCCGCACCCGCTCCTGGCGACACCGACGCATGGCGCGCGAAGGTCGCCTGTGTCTACCAGCGTTCCACCGTCATCAGCGAACTGACGGTCGCCGAGAACCTCTTCCTGAACCGTCAGAGCGGCCGGGCGCTCCGGCCGATCCGGTGGAAGTCGTTGCGCGCCCGCGCCGCGGCACTGCTCGCCGAGTACAACGTGGAGGTCGACCCCGCCGCGCGCATCGCGGAACTGACGGTCGAACAGCGGCAGTTCGTGGAGATCGCCCGCGCGCTCTCCTTCGGCGCCCGGTTCATCATCCTGGACGAGCCGACCGCGAAACTCGACGCCCGGGGCATCGACCGGCTCTTCGCCAAGCTGCGCCAACTGCAGGAGCAGGGCGTCGCCTTCCTCTTCATCTCGCACCACCTGCAGGAGGTCTACGACCTCTGCGCCACCGTCACCGTGTACCGCGACGCCCGCCACGTCCTGACAGCCCCGGTCGCCGAGCTCGGCCACGAAGCCCTGGTCGAGGCCATGACCGGGGAGAGTGGCGAGAGTGCCCCGGAGCATGCCCCGGCCGTGGCCGCCGCGGAGCGCGGCGCGGCCGGGGACAGGCAGCTGCTGGACGTCTCCGGAATCAGCCTGCCGGGCTGCTACACCGACGTCTCGCTCCAGCTGCGCGCGGGCGAGGTGGTCGGCCTGGCCGGAGCCACCGCCAGCGGCAACGTCCAGGTCGGCGAGACCGTGGCGGGCCTGCACCGCCCCCGGACCGGGCGGATCGAGCTGTCGGGCGCGCCGCTGCGGCTGGGTGACATCCCCTCAGCGCTGGCCGCCGGCATCGGATTCGTCCCCGAGGACCGGCACCTGCAGGGCCTGGTCGCGGACCGCAGCGTCGCCGAGAACGCCACCCTGACGGTCACCGACCAACTCGGCCCCTACGGCACGGTGCTCCCGTCGCGGACCAGGGCCTTCGCCCAGCGGATGATCGAGGATCTGGACATCAAGACCCCCGACGCCACCACCGCGGTCTCCGCCCTGTCGGGCGGCAACCAGCAGAAGGTCGTCGTCGCCCGGGCCCTGGCCACCCGTCCCGACGTGGTGGTCGCCATCCGGCCCACCAACGGAGTGGACATCAAGTCCAAGGAGTTCCTCCTCGGCCGGTTCCGACAGGTGGCCGACGAGGGCCACGCCGCGCTGATCGTCTCCGACGAACTGGACGACCTGCGCGCCTGCGACCGCGTCGTCGCGATGTTCCACGGCCGGGTGGCGGCGGAGTTCGCCGCCGGCTGGCGCGACGAGCAACTCGTCGCCGCCATGGAGGGCATGGAGGGCACGGAGGGCATGCAGGACCCGACCGGCACGCACGACTCGTACGACATGCACGACACGAAGGGAAACCCCAGCCATGCCAGTCACGAGTGAGGCCGTCGCCACCGCGGCTCCCACCGAGCCGCCGGCGTCCCCCGCCGGTCGGCGCCGCCTGGACCTCGCCCGCTACCGCGACCTGTCCCTGGTCCCGGTACTGCTGGTACTGGGTCTGATCGGGTTCATCGTCTCCCCGGCGTTCCTGACCTCGGCCAACCTGATCGGGGTGGCCCAGCAGTCCACCGAGCTCAGCCTGCTGGTGCTGGGCGAGGCGCTGATCCTGATCGTCGGCCGGATGGACCTCTCGCTCGAGTCGACCATCGGCTTGGCCCCCTGCATCGCCATGTGGCTGGTCCTGCCCGCCGGCGGCGGCCGGTTCCCGGGGCTCGGGCTGCTGCCCACCTGGACCGCGATCCCGGTCTGTCTGCTAGTCGGCGCGCTGATCGGCGCCGTGAACGGCTTCCTGATCCTCAAGCTTCGCCTCAACGGCTTCATCGTCACGCTCGGCGGGCTGACCATGCTGCGCGGCCTGCAGGTGGCCATCTCGCAGGGCCAGTCGATCGTCGAGATCCCGAACTCCTTCCTCTACCTGGGCGAGACCTCCTGGCTGGGCGTCCCGGCGTCGGTGTGGATCTGCCTGCTGCTGTTCGTCGTCGGCGGGTTGGCGCTGGCCTGGCTGCGCCACGGCCGGGCGCTGTACGCGATCGGCGGCAACGCGGAAGCGGCCCGAACCGCGGGCATCCGGGTGGACCGGATCACCTGGGTGGTGCTGATCCTCGGCAGCCTGCTGGCCGCCTTCGCGGGCGTCCTCTACACCGGCCACTACGGCTCGGTCTCCGCCGACCAGGGCAGCGGCTGGATCTTCCAGGTCTTCGCCGCCACCGTCATCGGCGGCGTCAGCCTGAACGGCGGCCGGGGCACCCTGTTCGGCGCGCTGACCGGCGTGCTGACGCTGCAACTCGTCGTCAACGTGATGACGCTGGCGGGCGTGCCGCCGCTGTGGAACCAGTTCCTCAACGGCGCGATCATCATCGTCGCGCTGATCATCTCCCGCTACGCCTCCGGCGAGAAGCAGGAGTAGCGACCTGATGCGCGACAGCCCGCTCGCTGTCGCGCAGCAGGTCGTCACCACCGAGCCCCGTGGCCCGAAGCACATCCCCCACGCTTCGGGCCACGGCTGTACGTGCACACGGTGCACGCGTGCACCACCGGATGCACCCCCACCCACCCCCTCAGGAGTGCCATGTCGATACATCGTCGTGTCGCCGCTCTGTCCGGTCTCCTCGCCGGAACCCTGCTCCTCGCCTTCGCCGGACCCCCGGGCACCGCCCAGGCGGCAACCGGCACCACGCTCTACGCCTCGCCGACCGGTTCAGGAAGCGCCTGCACGGTCAGCGCACCGTGCAGTCTGACCGGGGCACAGCGCACCGTCCGCGCCGTCGACGGCTCGATGAGTTCCGACATCACCGTCTACCTGCGCGGCGGCACCTACACCGAGACCACCCCGCTCTCCTTCGGCCCGCAGGACTCCGGCACGGGCGGACACACCGTCAACTGGGACGCCTACCCGGGCGAGGTCCCGGTGATCAGCGGCGGGAAGAAGGTCACCGGCTTCAGCCTCTACGACAGCTCGAAGAACATCTACCGCGCCGCCGTACCCGCTGGCACGCAGAGCCGCCAGCTGTTCGTCAACGGGGTCCGCGCACAGCGGGCGCGCGGTGCGCTCAACCCCTCCGGGTTCACCCTCTCCGGCTCCTCCTTCACCACCAGCGACGCGTCCTACACCTCGTTCACCAACCCGAGCCAGATCGAGATAGTGGACGACAACGACTGGAAGCAGATGCGCTGCCCGCTGCAGAGCATCACCGCGACCAGCAGCGGTGGCTCCAGCCTCAACGTCGACCCGACCTGCTTCGCGAACAACAACACCGACGTGCAGAACCCGGGCTACCCGTTCAACGGCGCCGGCGTGCTCAAGCTCACCGGCATCAGCTGGATCGAGAACGCCTACCAACTGCTCACCCAGCCCGGCCAGTTCTACCTCGACAGCAACGCGGGCTACCTCTACTACATCCCCCGCACCGGCGAGAACCTGGCCACCGCCGACGTCGAACTGCCCACCGCGCAGGAGCTGCTGGACCTCTCCGGCACACCCGGCCACCTGGCCCCGGTCAACGACACCGACCCGAACGCCGCCTACTCCGGCTCCTGGTCCACCTCCACCGGCCGCGCCTACGGCGACCTGGGCGGCGACGTCCACTACACCACCACCAACGGCGACTCCGTCAGCTACACCTTCACCGGAACCGGTCTGCAGGTGCTCAGCGAGGCGGCCCCCGACGAGGGCGGCATCGACGTCTACGTCGACGGCACCAAGACCCAGTCGGTCTCCGCCTACGCCGCCACCCGGCTCGCCCAGCAGGCCGTCGTCTCCGTGACCGGCCTGACCAAGGGTTCACACACCGTCAAGCTGGTCAAGACCTCGGGCACCTACATGCTGATCGACGGCTTCACCGTCATCCCCGACACGGTCACGCCCGTGCAGCACATCAGCTTCCAGGGCGTCACCTTCGCCTACGACACCTGGAACCAGCCCACCACCTCCGGCTACGTGGACAACCAGGCCGGCGTGCTGTGGGACCCGGTCACCCACGCCCCGACCCGCATCCCCGCGGCCGTCCAGGTGCACCGCGGCGACGACATCAGCTTCACCCGCGACACCTTCACCCATCTCGGCGGTACCGGCGTCGACCTGGCGGACGGCACGCAGAACTCGAACGTCACGGGCAGCATCATCACCGACACCTCCGGCGGCGGCGTCTCGCTCGGCGAGGTCGACGACTACTACCAGACCCAGACCAACCTGATGACCACCGGCGACACCGTCGCGGACAACAGCATCAGCTACGTCGGCCAGGACTACCACGACGCCGTCGGCGTCTGGGCCGGCTACACCCGCAACGCGTCGATCGCGAACAACGACATCGGCTACACCCCCTACTCCGGCATCTCCCTTGGCTGGGGCTGGGGTTGGGCCTCCTGCACGCTGAAGTACACCACCTGCCACCACGGCACGATCTACGCGGGCGGCAACCGGATCACCGGCAACTCCGTCCACAACGTGATGCGCACCCTGCACGACGGCGGACCCATCTACACCAACGGCGGCCAGGGCGGCGGCGACGGCTCGATGACCTCGGTCCTGTCCGGCAACGTGGTCGCCGAGGGCAACGACACCAACAACATGCTCTACCAGGACGAGGGCAGCTCGTACTGGGACACCTACGACAACGTCACCCGCTTCGGCGGCAGCAACTGGATCGGCATGTGGATCTCGACGATCCACGACATCGACATCCACGACAACTACTCGGACAACGCCAGCTACAACAACGCCGGAACCAACATCACCTTCAACCAGGCGACCATCGTCAGCAGCGGCGCCTGGCCCGCCGCCGCACAGGGCATCATCGCCGCGGCCGGGCCCAGCGGGCAGTACCGGCCACTGACCGGCCGGATCGACGACGACGAGCCGACCATCGCCTACACCGGCTCGTGGTCCGCCTCCGCGAACCGCGGCTACGGCGACTTCGACGACGGCGTGCACTACACCACAACGAACGGCGACTCCGCGAGCTACACCTTCGCCGGCACCGGCGTCCAGATCCTCGGCGAGAAGAGCCCCGACCAGGGCAACATCGAGGTCTACCTCGACGGCGTCTCCCAGGGACAGGTCGACACCTCGGCCACCGCCAAGCAGGCCCAGCAGGTCGTCTACAGCGTCCAGGGCCTCACCCCCGGCAGCCACACCGTCCAGCTCGTCAAGCGCAGCGGCACCTACACCACCCTGGACGGCTTCGAGATCACCCGCACCGTCGACTACACCGACGCCGCCCTGCAGTACACCGGCTCCTGGACCGCGTCCACGAACCGCGGTGACGGCGACTACGGCGACGACGTCCACTACGCCGAGACGGACGGCGACTCGGTCACCGTCAGCTTCTACGGCACCGGCATCTCCTACGTCACGGAGACCAACACCGACGAAGGCACCGTCGACGTGTCCCTCGACGGCGCCTCGCAGGGAAGTGTCAACGCGAACGCCTCCAGCCGTCACGCCCAGCAGACCCTCTACACGGCGAGCGGGTTGGGCCTCGGCTACCACACCCTCACCCTCACCAAGGCCGGCGGCACCTACCTCGTCGTCGACCGCTTCGACATCAGCTGAGGCTCGCGCCCCCACGCTGATCTGACGTGGTGTCCCTGGCGCCGCCACACCCTCGCCAGGGACACCACACCGCCACCACCCCCCGATGGAGCCCACCTTCATGGCCGTGACCGACGACGCGATCGACAAGATCAAGTCCATGATCGTCGCCGGCGAGTTCGCGCCCGGCACCCGCCTGCCGAAGGAGGACGACCTCGCCCAGCGCCTCGGCCTCTCGCGCAGTTCGCTGCGCGAGGCGGTCCGCGCACTGACGGCCATGCAGATCCTCATCACCAAGCAGGGCGACGGCACCTACGTGTCCAGCCTCGAACCCCATCTGCTGCTGCAGACCCTCTCCTTCGCCTCCGACGTCTCCAGTGGCGAGACCGCCCTCCAACTGCTCCAGGTCCGGCGTCTGCTCGAACCCCCCGCCACCGCCCTGGCCACCGCCCGCGTCACCGAGGACGACCTCGCCGCACTCCGCGAGATCCTCCAGCGCAGCCGTACGGCGACCGGCGTGGAGGAGTTCATCCGCTGCGACATGGAGTTCCACCGCACCCTGGTGGCCCTGGTCGCCAACCCGGTCCTCTCCATGCTGCTGGAGATCCTCTCCACCCAGACCCAGCGCGTCCGCATCCTGCGCGGCACCCGCGTCGGCCGCGCCATCGAGCATGTCCACCGCGAACACGAGGCCATCCTCACCGCGCTGGAGTCACGCGACCCCCAGCTCGCCGCGTCCGCCTCCGCCGTGCACGTCGCCGCCGTGGAGCAGTGGCTCGCCGACAGCCTGCAGACCGTCCCCGAAGGGAAGAGCGACGCTCAGAACACGGACCGGGCGGACCGGAACGCCGGCTGAGCGCTCGGCCCTCCGGCCGGATCGGCTCGGCCGATCGGTCGACCTGAGCGCCGCCGTGACCCCACCCATCAGGGCGGGACGGACAATGGTCGACAGGACCCGTCCGCAACCGGGAGGAACAGAATGGCGATCACCGTGGTCGTCGCCGACGACCAGGAGATGGTGCGCGGCGGCTTCCGGGCCATCCTCGCCGCCCAGCCCGGGATCACCGTCCTCGCCGACGTCGCGGACGGGGTCGAGGCGCTGTCGGCCGTGGCCGAACTGCACCCGGACGTGCTGCTGCTCGACATCCGGATGCCGCGCCTGGACGGCCTGGAGGTGCTGGAGCGGCTCGGCTCCGCGAAGACGGAGGAGGAGCCCGGGCCCAGGGTCGTGGTGGTCACCACGTTCGACCAGGACGACTACGTCTGGACCGCGCTGCACCGGGGCGCCTGCGGCTTCCTCCTCAAGGACGCCGGACCCGGCCTGCTGATCGAGGCCGTGCGGGCCGCGGCTGCGGGCGACTGCCTGATTTCGCCCTCACTCACGGTGCGGCTGCTCTCCGGCCACCAGCCGTCCCCGCCGCAGCGCGAACGCGGTCGCTGGCTGACCGATCGGGAGTTGGACGTGGCCCGCGCGGTCGCCCAAGGGGCGACCAACCAGGAGATCGCGAGCCGGCTGTTCCTCTCCCTGTCCACGGTCAAGACGCACCTGAGCAAGATCCAGGAGAAGCTCCGGGCCCGCAACCGGGTGGAGGTGGCCGCCTGGGCCTGGGAGTCGGGCCTCATGCGCCAGTCCTGACCCGCCCGAGAGACGAGGCCACCACTCATGCCAGGACATCGGGCCACCCCGTCCTACGACCCACCCGCGCCGCAGGAGGACGCAGAGAACGCGCACCGCTTCTGGGCGATCTCCGACTGGCCCACCCGTACCGTCGCCGGACACTTCGCGCTCGCGGTCGTGCTCGCGCTGGCCGTCATCTTCGAAACGCTGCACTTCGCGACGCGCTTCGGCGCGGCGAACTTCACCATCCTGGCCTCGGGCCTGTTCGCCAGCGCGTGCGCCACACCGCTGCGGCGCCCCCCGCTCGCGGTCCGGGGACTGGCCGCCGCCGTCGTCTCGCTCGCCTGCACGGCGATCATGCTCGGGCTGCGACCGTCCATCTACCTCTGGGGGGTCGGGGAGTCGGTCGCGCTGCTGGTCCTGCTGTCCGGGGTGCTGCGCCGGGCTCCGACCTCGAAGGCGCTGTGGCTCGGTCCGGTGATCGCACTCGCCGCCGTGAGCACGCCGGCCCGCGACGCCCACCCCGGCCCGGTCACCGCCACCATCGGCATGACGACGGTGGCAACCGTCGCGCTCGCCCTCTACCTGCGCCACCAGGACGCCGAGCACAGCCTCGCCGTCGAGCAGGCGCGCGGCGCCGAACGCCTGGAACTGGCCCGGGAACTCCACGACTTCGTCGCCCACCACGTCACCGGCATTCTGGTCCAGGCGCAGACCGCCCGCGCGGTTCCCGACGACGAGCCGGGCAACCGTCTGCGCATGGCGCGGATCGAGGAGGCCGCCAACGAGGCGCTCACCGCGATGCGGCGCGTGGTTCGGGTCCTTCGCGACGAGAACAGCAGCACGGGCCCGCTGGCGGGGCTCGACGACATCGCCGCGCTCGCCGCCGAATTCCGGCTGGCCGGGCCCCCGGTCGACCTCGACATCGACCCGTCGCTGCGACGGCACCTGGCCCCGGACCTGGCGGCCTCCGCGCACCGCATCGTGCGCGAGGCGCTCACCAACATCCGCAAACACGCCCCCGCCACCACGCACGTGGAGATCACCCTGCATCGCACGGCGCGCGGACTGCGTGTCGAGGTGCGCAACCACGACGACGGATCACCGCGTGAGCCGACCCCGCCGCAACGACACGGCACCGCCCCGAGGTTCGGCCTGCTCGGCCTGTCCGAGCGGGCCGCCGCACTGGACGGCCGCTTCGACGCGGGCCCGACCGCCGACGGCTGGCAGGTCGTCGCCGAGTTCCCGGAGACAAGCGCCGAACACCGGGCCTGACCGGGCAGTCGGCAACCCCCGAGGACGAGACGGGCCGAGACCCGGCGCAGTCGCAGACCCCGCCATCGGTCGGACGGACATCCCGGATCGGCCGAAAGGCCCAGGTCAACTGACTCGTCCTTTCAGCCGATGCCCTCTGGACGCGCGGCCGATCCCGGGTGGGCGACCCCGAACCTACGGTTGTCTGTGGCGGGGGGCCGAGTCCGAAGGAGAGACCGCACATGCCCGCCCACCTGGCTGCGCAGCTGACGCTGTCCGCCTCGCTCACCCTGCCGGCGCTGGCCTGCTCCGTCAGCCGTGCGCGCCGCACGTTCACGGCGCTGTGCGCGGACCACGAGTCCGTCGACGACGGCCGGCTGCTGCTGTCGGAGGCGGTGGCCAACGCGGTCGAGCACACCGACACCGAAGAGGTGCGCGTGGTGATCCAGCACCACCCGCCGTCCGGTCGGCTCATCTGCGCGGTCCACGACAGCGACTGCGAGGTGCCCGCATCGCCCGCGCAGACCCCCGGCGCGGACGCGGACGCGGAGTCGGGCCGAGGCCTGCACCTGATCGAGTCCATGAGCGAGGAGTGGGGCCACCTGGTCCGACCCGACGGAAAGTGGACCTGGTTCAGCCTCCGCCCGGCCGACGCGGACAGCGCACCTCGAAGCGAAAGCACACCCGGAGAGAGACCATGACAGTGAAGAAGGCACCGACCCTCACGCCAACTGAGGGGTCCGTCGCGCAGCTCCTTGAGGCGATCGCGGATCCGGCACACCGGACCGACGCCGCCCAGCTCTGCGCCCTGATGCGCGCGATCACCGGCGAGGAGCCGACGGTGTGGGGCGGCGGCATCGTCGGCTTCGGCAGCTACGACTACCGCTACGCCTCCGGTCACGAGGGCACCGCGCCGCTGGCGGGGTTCGCTCCGCGCAGGCAGCACCTGGTGGTGTACCTGGCCCCGGGTTTCGTGGAGCGGCACCCGACAACGCTGGCACGGCTCGGACCGCACCAGGCGAGCAAGGGCTGCCTCTACCTCAGGACGCTCATCGACGTGAACTTCGCAGCGCTGCGGCAGCTGATCGCCGCCTCGGTGCAGGAACGCCGAACCCCCGTGGGCTGACGCTTCGGACGTCCCAGCCAGGGCCTGTCCGGGCCCTCGCCGTCAGGGCCAGATCTGGAAAGCGTCCACCTGGACGTAGGTGCCGCCGGTCTTCACCAGCTTGAGCGTGTGCGAGCCCGGGGCGAGGCCTCTGACCTGGTAGAGGAACTGCTGGGGGGTGTAGCTGCCGGAGTAGGCGGCGTCGGTGGTGCCGACCTGGGCGCCGTCGAGCAGGATGTTCGCGGTTCCGTCGGCGGCCTCCATCGGCGCGATGACGTCGATTCCGGTCCCGGTGAAGGTGATGGTGGCGCTGTCCCCGTTGGTGGACGTCCAGTGCACGTCGTCGCCGTAGTCACCCACGCCGCGGCCGGTGGAGTGGGTCCAGGTGCCGACGTAACTGACGGCGGCGTCCGCGTCGTTGACCATGGTCGGGTTCGGGACGGTGCGCAGCGCGTCGAGTTGCAGGTAGCCGCCGTCGACCTTGGTGACGGTGACCGTGTGCGTCCCGGGGTTCAGGTGCCGGGCGCCGTACAGGACGGCCTGCGGGGTGTAGCTCGCGGCGTACTGGCTGAACTGACCGATCGTCACCCCGTCGACGGCGACGCTGAAGTGCTGGCTGACGCTGCTCCTGGGTCCGATGACGTCGATTCCGGTGCCGGTGAAGGTGTAGGAGAAGGAGTCGCCGTCGGTGGACGTCCAGTGGACGTCGTCGCCCAAGTCTCCCGCGCCGCGGCCGGTGGAGTGCGTCCAACTTCCGGTGTAGGTGATGCCGGTGTCCGTGTCGTTGACCGTCGTCGTACCGGTGGGCACGGAGGGCGCGGTGCCGCGGACGACCTGGCGGACGTCGCCGAGGATGCGCAGGTCGTTCGGGTTGACCGTGCCGTCCTGGTACATCATCAGGTCGAAGCTGATCGGCACGTTGCGGCTCACGGCGCCGGTGGCCCAGCCGATCGCGGCGGCGCTGGTGACGGTCGAGGCCGTGCTGACGGTCGTGTTCTGGGTGTGCACGCCCCAGTCGTCGTCCATGGTGAACATGCCGTGCTGGAGCAGGCCCTGGTACGGGCCGGAGGTGAAGACGCCGTTGCCGCCTGCTGCGGCGCTGCCGGTCTGCGCTCCTCCGGTGCTGCCCTCGCCGAACCAGACGTCCTGGAAGTCGGTGACGGCGGGCAGGATCCAGTTGTTCCAGGAGACAAGTCGCTTGCTGTTGCCGGCGCGGGCGGCCTTCTGCAACTGCTCGTAGGCGGCCGGGTAGTAGAGCACCATGCCGTCGTCGAAGAAGAAGCCGTCGAGGTTGCTGCCGTAGCGGTTGCCGATCTCGGTGACGACCTCGGTCCAGTTGGCGAAGAAGGTGCTGCGGTCGCCGGTGCCGTTGGTGGCGAAGGTGGCGGGCCAGTTCTGGTAGGGCCACCAGGCGGAGTCCTCGTCGCCGGTGTGGTAGTAGAGCATGAAGCGGATCCCGGCGGCCTGGCAGGCGGCTGCGACGTCGCCGATCAGGTCGCGGGTGGAGGTGAGGCCGGGGCTCGCGGGTCCGCCCGCGGCGGTGACGATGGAGTCCGGGGAGCTGAGCGGCGCGTCCAGATGGTAGCCCCACCAGCTGATCGACCAGACGACGTAGCCGGCACCGGTCTCCTGCACCATCTCCACGAAGGCGGGGACATCGAAGTCGGCGGCCTGCTGGTCCAGTGACTTGGCGGGGCCGACGTTGTGCGGGTAGCCCCAGGAGCCGTACTGGAACATCAGGCCGTAGCCCGCCTTGCTGAGCCAGGTGGTGTCGGCGCGTGCGGCCGTGATCCGGGTGTTGCGGGCGGCCACGTCGGAGGCGCGGATCAGCTCCAGTGACTTGACGTAGACGTCGTGGGTGAGCGAGCCGCGGGTGAGCCGGATGGTGCTGCTGCCCGTGGGCAGCGCGAGGTCGCCGACCAGGACGCGGTTCCAGCCGGCCGGGGCGGTGAACGTGACCGAGGAGGAGGTGCCGTCCACGGAGAGGGTGAAGGTCTCGCCCGCGTCCGTGTCGACGAGCAGCGACGCCTGGTAGGAGGCTCCGGCGGCGACCTGCACGTCCCAGGTGAGGTAGTCCGACGAGGTCAGGAAGTTGTCGATGTAGAAGTTCTTCCTGGTGTCCCCGCCCTGGACGGACATGTCCGGCATCCGGCCCGCGGCGGTGGCAAGCAGCACCGTGACGTTGTCCGTGGTGGCGGTCTGGTCGATGACGACCGGATCGGCACCGGCCTGCGCGACGCCGGAGGCGGCGAAGGCCCGGGAGGGTACGGCGACACCGAGCGCCACCGCCCCGAGGGCCGTACCTGCGAGCATCCGCAGGGCTCCGCGCCGGGAGAGCTCCAGCCGGGATCCTTCTGCGGGCATGCGGGCATGCGGCATGGCGAGCCTCCTTGCTCGACGGGGTGGGCAGGTGCAGCCGAAGGCGCGACGCAGGCGGACTCCGGGCGTCCCGGCCCGGGCGGCCTGGCGGATGTCGCGCTCGGCGCGGTCGCCTGGTTGAAGCGTGAACCTACGGCCCGCCCCACTGCCGGTCAAGAGTTTCGTCTATAGAAGAGATTAATTACCGGCGGGGAAGGTCCGCGCCCCGTCCGCATAGGAGAGCAGCACGGCCAGGGCGGCCCCTTCGACCGGTGCCCAGGCTCCGAGGGCCGAGACCTGGAGCTGCTCGCGGTCGTCACCGGGCAGCAGCAGCGACTGCCGGAACGCCTCCCGGGCAGGGTCCAGCAACCAGGGCGCGAGCCGCGCATAGTGGCCGCCGAGCACGACGGAGTGCGGGTCGAGCATCGCGCAGACGAGCGCCGCGCCCCGTCCGAGCCAGCGTCCCGCCTCGGCCAGCGCCTCGATGACGCCCTGGTCGCCCGCCTGGGCCAGGGCGGCGACCTGGTCCACCCCGGCCGACAGGGTGAGGGGCACCCGGCTGGGTCGGCGGATCCCCTTGGCCGCCGCGAGGGCGGTGTCCAGGATCGCGGACACGCCGGCCCGGGTGTCCAGGCAGCCGTTGCGACCGCAGACGCAGCGCAGTCCCCCGGCCTCCACGATCAGGTGACCGACCTCGCCGGCCATGCCGCGTTCGCCGCGCCACAGGTTGCCGCCTGCGACGATGCCCGCGCTGATGCCGTAGGTGCCGGTGAGGTAGACCAGGCTCGCCTCGGTCCCTCCGCTGCGGCGGCGCTGGCGGAGTTCGGCCAGGGCGGCGTAGTTGGCGGTGTTGTCGATGAGCACGGGAACCCGGCCGCCCAGCGCCTCGGCCACGCCCTCACGCAGGGCGATGTCGCGCCAGCCCAGGCTGGGTGCGTACTTGATGGTGCCGCTGGCGGCGTCGACCAGACCGGCGACGCTGACGCCGACGCCGAGCAGGTCGCGGTCGTCGTCCTCGACCAGGTCGAGCGTCTCCTGCAGCACCATCGCCGCGCGCCGGAGCAGGGCGCGCGGGTTGACCGCGTCGGCCTCGGCCGGGCGTTCGATGCGCAGCAGCTCGCGGCCCTGCAGCGTGTGCACCGAGGCGAGGATCTTGTCGAAGCCGATCTCGATCCCGGTGACGGCGTAGTGCGTGTCGTCCAGGTCCAGCAGCGTGACCGGTCGTCCGCGCTGGCCGCTGCGCGGGGTGTTGACCTCGGCGACCAGGTCACGTCGCATCAGGTCGTTGACCACGGCGGAGGTGGTGGCCCGGGCCAGTCCGGTGCCCTGCTGCAGGTCGGGGCGGCTGAGCGGCCCGTGGTCGACCAGGTGGCGCAGCACCTGCAGGGCGGTGGCGTCCGGGCCTGCGGCCATGGGGGGTCTCCTTCGACTCTGTCGATCATGTTGCTGCGCGGCCGTAAATCTAACAAGCCCGTAACGAGGGATTGTTTTTGTCGTCACCGTAGACATTAATGGGGCCCACTCCGGTCCACCCCCTGGATCCACCCCCTGGGAGGGAAAGCATGCGCAACGATGCGCAGGTCCGCCGCGGCCTCGCGGCGGCCGCCACCGCACTGGTCCTCAGCCTGTCCGTAGCCGCCTGCGGCAACAGCGGCGGCGTCGGCGGCAGCGCCAACGCCGGCCAGGCCAGTGTCGGCGCCGGCCAGAAGGTCACCCTCAACTACTGGACCTGGTTCCCGGCCCAGGCGACGCTGCAGAAGTCGATCGCCGCGTTCGAGGCCGCCAACCCGAACATCACGATCAACCTGCGCGAGTTCTCCAACACCGACTACCAGAAGGAACTGCCGCTCGCGCTCGACGGCGGGCAGTCCCTGGACATCGTCGGCGTGCAGGTGTCGGCCATGACCAACACCGTGCGCACCCAGCTCCGGCCGGTCAGCGACTGGACCGGTGACCTCCCGGCCGGCTGGCAGAGCAAGATCAACTCGACCATGCTCGACCAGACCCAGAACATCGCCAAGGACAAGACCCTCTACTCGATCCCGATGGGCTCGATCGGCAGCGCGGTCGTCTACTCCAACGCGGACGTGCTCAAGCGGCTGGGCCTGTCCTTCCCCAGGACCGAGGCCGACCTCACCGCCGACGTGATGAAGATCAAGGCGGCCGGCGGCGGCATCGCGCCCGTGGTCTTCAGCGGCGAGTCCTGGTGGCAGGACGAGATGTTCTTCACCGTCGCCGACCAGATCGACCCCAAGCTCTCCGACGAGCTCTACACCGGCAAGGTCGCCTGGAACAGCCCGCAGTTCGTGCAGGCTCTGGCGGCCTATCAGAACCTCTTCAAGAACGGCGTCCTGGACAAGGGCACGCTCAGCCTGAAGGAGGCGGACGCCGACAACGCGTTCAACTCCGGCAAGGCCGCCTTCCTGGTCGAAGGCTCCTGGAACAGCTCGGTGCTCTCCGCGGCCTACCGCAAGGCCAACGGCATCACCGTCGGCAACGTCGGCGCCGGCGCCTTCCCCGTCGTCGTCCCGGGCGGGCAGCCCGCCGCCCGCACCTTCGCCGAGGGCGGCCTGGCCATCCCGAAGAGCTCCAAGTACGCGGCGCAGGCGGCCAAGTTCATCCAGTTCATGACCATGGACCCGGCCGGCGTCAACACCTGGGCCTCCGACCTGGTGCTGGTCCCGTCCCTGAACGGCTACACCGTCGACCCCTCGGTGCTGACCACCCCCGAGGCCCAGTCCGGCTACGCGGCCGTCCAGTCGCTGATCAGCGCTCCCGGCTCCGGTCGCGGCCAGTACTCCACCACCTTCACCACCGACGTGCTGGACAACACGCTGCTCGACGTGGCCCGCGGCAACACCGCCCCGCAGGCCGCGGCAAGCAGCCTCCAGTCGGCCTGGACCAGCGGACGGTACCCGGTCCAGTGACGTCGCACCTCACCACGCCGTCGCCTGACGCACTCCCCCACGGGGCGCGGCAGGCGGCGCCGGATCCCACCGCGACGGCCGAAGCCGCCTCCGCCGCGCGTTCACGCGCACGGGCGCGTCGCCGCGCCCTGCTTCCCGCCGCAGTCTTCCTCGCGCCGCTGCTCGCCCTCTACGGCGTCTACTACCTCTACGCGTTCGTCTTCCTCGGGCAGACCAGCCGCCAGTCGGTGGACCTCTCGTTCACCGGCGCCACCGATGTCGGCTGGCGCAACTTCCAACTGGTGCTGACCGACCCCGTCTTCTGGCGGGACATCGGCAACAACCTGCTGTTCGCCGCCGTCTCCATCCTCGTCGCGCTCACCCTGGGCTTCTTCCTGGCCGTGAGCCTGGCCAGCGGGGTGCGGGCCCGCACGTTCTTCTTCGTCGTGTTCCTGCTGCCCTCGCTGGTGCCGATGTCGCTGTTCGCCACGGTCTTCGGGCAGCTGATCCAGACCAACGGTGGTGCGATCAACCAGACGCTGCGCGCCGTCGGCCTCGGCGCGCTGGCCCAGGACTGGACCGGCAACACCACCTCGGCGTACGTGGCGGTCTTCATCCTGCTCACCTACCTCGTCGGCCTGCCGATCATGTACTACACCTCGGACCTGACGACCGCGAACACCGCCGTCCTCGAGGCCGCGATGATCGACGGCGCGGGCACGTGGCAGATGTACCGGCTGATCCTCTTCCCGATGCTGCGCGGCACCCACAGGACCGTGATCCTCTCTGTGCTACTGGGCAGCTTCCGCTGGTTCGAGCTGATCTACTTCTCCACCGACAGCCAACCCGCCGGCCGCACCGGCATCCCCGGCACCTACATCTACGACCAGATGTTCCCCTCCACCGGCGGCGGCCAGATCGGCTACGCCTCCGCCGCCTCGCTGGTGGTCCTGGTCGTCGCCGTCGCCGTGTCCGCCGTCAACGTTCTCGTCCAGCGGAGGCGCTGATGTCCGCAACCACCGGCTCCGAGCAACTCAACCCGTTGCACCGGCTGCGCCAGAAGCCCCGCGACAGTGTCATCGTCTACGCCACGCTCGCCATCGGCGCCGCCCTGTGGCTCTTCCCGCTGGTCTCCACGGTGCGTCAGTCGGTCCAGTACGGCGGCCTCGGCAACTACCTGACGGTGCTCACCACCGACTACAACGGGGTCAACCTGGTCCGTGCGTTCGGCAACAGCCTGCTCATCGCGGCCCTCACCGTCGTGCTCACCTGCGGCATCGCCGCACTGGCCGCCTACGCCTTCGCCAAGCTCGACTTCCCCGGCCGAGAGACGCTCTACCACGCGACGCTGCTGCTGCTCGCCGTCCCCGCGGTCGCGATCATGGTGCCGGTGTACTGGATCACCGGCAACCTCGGCCTGTTCAACTCCCCCGTCGGGGTGGCCCTGCCCGAGGTCGTTCTCACGCTGCCCTTCGCGGTGCTGCTGCTGCGCAACTACGCCGACGGCATCCCGAACGAGCTGATCGAGGCCGCCCGCGTCGACGGCGCCGGACACGCCCGCATCTTCCGGCACGTCTTCCTGCCGCTGTGCCGACCCGCGCTGATCAACCTCGCGGCGCTGTGCGTGGTCTGGTCCGTGCAGGACTTCCTCTTCCCCTCCATGCTGCTGAGCAGCGCGGACCAGACCACCGCCGCGCAGGCCGTGCAGACGATCAAGGGAGCGTTCGCACCGACGCCCTTGCAGACCTCGCAGTACTTCGCCGCACTCATGCTGCTGGCAGTGCCTGCCATCGTCATCGTGGTCGTCGGACTGAAGTTCATCACGCAGGGCATCACCGCAGGGGGAGTCAAGGAATGACCACCACACAGACACAACCGGACACGACCGGGAGCAGTACCGACACCTCGTGGTTCCGGGGCCTGGGCCTGGGCGTCTTCATCCACTGGGGACACGCCAGCACCCGTGGCTGGGAACTGTCCTGGCAGATGACCGGCGGCGTGCACCGGCAGGAGCCGGCCCTGGACCCGGTGAGCTGCAACGACTACTTCGACAACGCCGCCGGCTTCGCCCCGGAGCGCTTCGACCCGACCGTCTGGGCCGATCTCGCCTGGCGCGCGGGCGCCCGCTACATGGTGTTCACCGCCAAGCACCACGACGGCTTCGCCATGTTCGACACCGGCCTGTCCGACTACTCCGTCACCAGGCACGCCCCGCTCGGACGGGACGTCACCCGCGAGATCGTGGAGGCCTTCCGGGCCCGCGGCTTCCGGATCGGGCTCTACTTCTCCATCATCGACTGGCACCACCCCGACTACCCCCGCTACACCGACGAGACGATCACCAAGCCCTACGTCGTGGGCAGCTATCCCCGGGTCTCCCCCGCCAAGTGGGACCGGTACCGTGCCTTCATGCTCGGCCAGCTGGGCGAACTCCTCACCGGGTACGGCGACATCGACATCGTCTGGCTGGACGGCGAGTTCGAGCACACCGAGGAGGAGTGGCGCTTCGACGAGATCCGCGCCTTCATCCGCGAACGGCAGCCGCACGCCCTGGTCAACGACCGCTGCCTGGGCCACGGCGACTTCACCACCCCCGAGCAGCAACTGCCCATGGTCCCGCCGCAGCAGCCGTGGGAGACCTGCCTCACCATGAACAGCAGCTGGGGGCACCGGCCCCAGGACGACACCTGGAAGTCGCCGGCGTTGCTCCTGCACACGCTGATCGAGGCGGTGTCGATGGGCGGCAACCTGCTGCTCAACGTCGGCCCGACCGGCGACGGGGAGTTCCCGCACGAGGCCGTCGAACGGCTGGAGGCCCTTGCCGGGTGGCTGGAGCACAACGCCGAGAGCGTCCAGGGCACGGAGCCCGGCCTGACCCTCTGGCAGTTCCACGGCCCCTCCACCCGCCGCACCCGCCCCGACGGGACCACCCGCGTCTACCTGCACCTGGTCACCCGCCCCTACGAGCGCGTGACCGTGCGCGGACTCCGGGTCTCCCGAGTCGAACGGGTGACGCTCCTGGACGGGGATCGCGACCTCCCCTGGCGCGTCCAGCCCCGGCTCAAGGACGTCCACTCGGGCACGGACGACCCGACCGGCGAACTGCACATCGACATCCGCGGGACAGAGCTCGACCCGTTGTGCACGGTCCTCGCCGTCGATCTGCGCAGGTGACCCGCCCGGCGGCACGGCGCGTCGCCACCCCGACGGCCGGGTTCAGGCCTACCCCGACAGCGCGCTCGCCCGACAGGGCATAGCGTGGACAAAGGGGCTCGCCGATCCGAGGAGGCCCTTGTCCATGAGCGTTCGAACCCACATCGTCGCCGAGGTGCCGTTCGGCCGGGTGGCCGAGGCGGAGCTCTACCTCCGCCATTTGGCGCCGGGCGTGACACCCGCTCCCGTCCAGCGTCCGGGAACCGGCGTCACCTTCCTGGAGGCGGTGCTGCCGGTGGATTGCGTGAAGGAGACCGAGGCGACTCTGGGCAACATCAACACGCACGGGATCACGTTCACGGTGTCCACGACGACGTAGCGGCCGAGCTCCCGCCCGGCCCGCTCGGCGGCGCCGTCGTGCTGTCGGTGCGACTGGCGCGCGTCCTGCCCACCGCACTCACCCGGAGGCGGCCGATCGCGGCGGCCGGACCGGGCTGCACCATGGATCTGCCTCAACTCCGTTGGGAATCTGCACTATCGTGCTGAGATGGACCCGTTGACCGCCGGAGACCCGACCGTCATAGGCCCGTACCGACTGATCGCCCGGCTGGGCAACGGAGGCATGGGCCTGGTGTATCTGGGCCGCCACTCCGACAACGGACGGGCCGTGGCCGTGAAGGTCGTCAAGACCGAGTACGCGCGGCATCCGGAGTTCCGCAGACGCTTCGCGCGCGAGGTCGCCGCAGCCCGGAGGGTGGACGGGAGTTGGACGGCGGCCGTGCTCGACGCGGATGTCGCGGACTCGACCGAGGTCCCCTGGGTGGCAACCCAGCACATCGCCGGGCTGGACCTGCACACCATCGTCTCCGACCAGCACGGGGCACTGCCCGAGGACACGGTCCTGGTCCTGGCCAACAGGCTCGCACTCGCCCTGCAGGCCGTCCACGAGGCAGGGTTGATCCATCGTGACCTCAAGCCGTCCAACGTCGTGGTCACGGTCGACGGCCCACGCGTCATCGACTTCGGCATCGCCCGCGCCTTGGACAGCCTGACCGGAACGGCGGACAGCCGGCTGACCGGCACCGGCATGCTGATCGGCTCTCCCGGATTCATGTCACCCGAGCAAGTGCGCGGCAAGGAACTCACCTTCGCCAGCGACGTGTTCTGCCTCGGGGCGGTCCTCGTCTACGCCGCCACCGGACGCCTCCTCTTCGGGGCCGGCGAAAGCGGTCTGCAGGCCCACATCTTCAGCGTGTGGGAGGACGAACCGGACCTGACCGGGGTGCCGGACACACTCGTCGACCTCGTCCGGGCCTGCCTGCACAAGACCCCCTCCGAGCGACCCACATTGACGGAGCTGGCCGAGCGCACCAGCACCAACCACCCCGAGGCCTGGCTCCCCACCGCCGTATTGACGCAACTGGCCCGTCACGCCTCGGCGTTGCTGGACTACACCCCCGAGCCGCGCACCGGGCCTCCTCCAACGCCCAAGGCACCTCCGGCATACACCCCGACGACGCCGGTCAGCCCGGAGCAGGTACCGGTACAGGCACAGGAGTTCTCGTCCGCGCCGACGGCCCCGGCCTCGGTCCTGCAGCCGCCGCTCCCGCCTCGCCGGGAGGAGCAGGAAGCCTCTCCTCAGCGCGAGCCGCGTGCGTCCAGGCGCTGGCGGGGGCTGGTCGTGGCCGTTCTGGCGCAGTTGCTCGTCGCTGTGCAGGCCGGGGCCTTCATCGAGGAGACCCCCTGGGTCCTGCGCGACCTGCGCGACCTGCGCCGACTGGATACCGTCAGACACCGGTCGTTGCTGGACCTGACCTACACCGTCGCCTTCGTCGGGCTGTTGATCCTCGCTAGGCACGCCGTGGACCGGCTCGGGCGCCGGCTGACGCTTGTCGCCGGTCTTTTCGGCTTCGCCGCGGCGTCCTTGCTCGCTGTGCTGGCCGGTGACTTCCCACTCATCGTCAGTGCCCGTGCCCTGCAAGGGTTTGCCGCCGCGTTGGTGACCGTGTCCACCCTCTCCGTGACCGCCGGGTTCACCGAGCCGAGGGCCCGCAATCGCGCCTACGGGGTCTATGCGGTGACGCTCGGAGCCGGACCGGCGCTCGGGCTGCTCGTCGGCGGTTGGTTCGTGGAACTCCTGAACTGGCGGGTGGCCATGTTCGTGGTGGCCCTGATCGCCACCGTCATCGCTGTCAGCGCCCTCAGCCTGCTCGACAAGGACGCCAAGCACGGCAAGGGCGGCAATGTCGGCCAGGAAAACCAGAACACGGGAACGGCCCGCACCGGCGCCCCCGCCCGCTTCGACTTCGTCAGCGCTGAGCTGGGCCTCGGGGGGCTCCTCGCGCTCGCGTACGGCCTCTTCCAGGGCGCGACAGGTGGCGACGAGGCGACGCGGGCTCTGGTCGCCATCGGTGCCTGCCTGTTCGTCGCCTTTCTGTGGCGGCGGACCAGTGCGGCGATCGACGCCGACGACGCGCGGCCCGGCCTCGCGCCCAAGGACCGCCCGCGCCGCCTCCCGAGGCGCCACGATCTCTTCGGTGCGACCTTCGTCCTCCTGCTGGCCGGCACCGGCCTGGTCGTGCTCCTGGCGTCGCTGACCTACTTCCTGCAGGTGTTCCAACTCCAGTGGCCGCTGCGAGCCGGGGCTGCCTTGCTGCCTCTGGTCGTTGCACTGCTCGTGGGCTCCGTCCAGGTATCCACCCGGCTACTGGGCCGGGTCGCGCCCGTGGTCCTGCTCACCTGCGGCCTGGTCACTCTGGCGCTCGGGCTGTGGCTCCTCACTCGCCTCACTGTCGCCGCCGCCTACACGACCCAGGTGCTGCCCGCACTGCTGCTGACCGGCTTCGGCGTCGGGCTGGCTTTCATGCCGCTCCTCGTCACAGCCACGGCCGGGCTCACGCCACATCGAGTCGGAGCAGCCGCATCGACGGTCGCCACGGCCCTGCAACTCGGGGCGGCCGGCGGATACGCGCTCTTCACTCCCTGGTTCCTGTTCCCGAACGACCACAAGCTGGAGGGAATGATCGGCGTGGTCGATCAACTGGTGCAGCAGTGCACCACGTCACTGTGGTGGGGGTTCGGGTGCATCGCACTGGCTTGCCTGGTGGCGCTCTCGACGATCAGGGTCCGGCCCGCGGCGCCCGAGTGAGGTGTGCTCCGAGGGTGTCCTCGGCTCCGGTACGGGTGCCTCGTCGAGTGCCCGGTCGGGCATCCGGTCGAGTGCCCGGTCGGCGTCGTTGCCGCGGCTACCGGTGCGACCCATCAGCCGCCGGTCCAGGACCGTGAGCAGCAGGACCGCGACGCCGGTGCCGACCAGGACCAGGCCCAGGCCGTGCAGCCCGTGGTCGGTGACCCCGTGGTTGAACACGAGGCCGGTGATCACGGACGAGACGATGGTCCCCAGGTAGGAGAAGGTGCGGAACAGGCCCGAGGCGGTGCCGATCTGCTGCGGCGAGGCCTCCAGGTAGAGGGCGGTCTGGTTACCTACCGTGGTGGCGGCGCTGGTGACGCCGAAGACCAGGGTGACCAGCACGATCACCAGCGCCGAACTGCGCGAGGTGAGCAGCACCATCGCGGCCGACCCGACCAGCATGGTGACCGCCGAGACCACGAGCGGCCCGCGCACCAGATTGCGGCTGGACAGCGGTCGCGCGAGCAGTGCGGACACCCCGGCCATCGGCAGCAGGAGCAGCCCGGCAACGATGGCGGAGTAGCCGTGCGCCGCCTCCATCCACTCGGTCATGCCGTACATCACCGTGTAGACGCCGACCAACGTCAGCGCCTGGCGCAGATAGGTACGGGTCAGCGGGCCGTTGGCGGCAAGTCCGCGCAGGTCGAAGAAGGGCTCCGGGGCGCGCAGTTCCCACCGCACCGTCGGGACCGCGACGACGACGAAGGCGGCGAGGGCGATCCAGTCGACCGTCGGCAGGTTCATCAGGAAGATGATCAGCGCGGTCAGCGAGCCGGCGAAGCCGACGATCCCGGTCAGGTCGATCCGCTGGGCGACGTCCCGGAAACCGCCCGGCGCGCGCTCACTTGGCGCGCGCTCACCCGGCGCGCGCTCGGCCGGTTCGGGCGCCGGATCCTTCGGCACCCAACGGGTGGTCACCGCAAAGGCGATGGCGGTGACCGGGATGTTGATCAGGAAGGCCCAGTGCCACCCCGCAGCGCCCACCAGCAACCCGCCCAGCGGCGGGCCGACGGCGGCGGTGGCCATCCCGGCGATGGCGAGCCCGCCGAGGACCGACCCGGGCGGCGCCCCCAGCCCCGCCTGCGCCGACCGACGCCTGATCAGCACCATCGCGGACGGGTATCCGGCCGAGGTCCCGATGCCGATCAGCACCCGGGCCACGGTCAGCGTCGCCAGGTTCTGCCCGAACCCGCCGACCACGCCGCCGAGCAGCACCAGCAGGATGCCGCCCAGAAAGACCCGGCGCGGCCCCACGACCTCCGCCAGCTTGCCCGCGGTGGGCTGCGCGACGGCGCTGGCCAGATACAGGGAGGTGACCAGAACCGCGGTGCTGCCCGCCGAGACGTGCAGGCCCTCGGCGATCGGGACCAGCGCGGTCGCGATGATCGCGCTGTTGATCGGGTTCAGGCTGGAGCCCACGTACAGCGGGGCGGTGAAGCGCCACGGGAAGGGGTTCGGCCCAGCCGAGGAAGAGGAAGAGGAGGGGGACGAGGACGAGGACTCGCCGCTGACAGCGTGCTCGGCGCTCATATCCCGGCCCGCCACGGATCCGCGACGGCGAGTCGCTCCAGCAGCTCGATGGCCTTCTCTAGATCCGCGCGCTCCTCAGGAGCCACCATCTGCTCGATGGCCCGCTCCAGGAACGAGGAGCGGCCCTTCATCAGACGGTCGATCAGCTCGACTGCGGACGGGTCGGCGCTGACCAGCTTCTTGCGACCGTCCTGCGGGTCGGGCTCCTGGCGCACCAGCCCCTCGGCCTTCAGCGCCGCCAGGCTCTGCGAGATCGACTGGGGAGTGACATGCTCCAGCTCCGCGAGCCGGGCCGCCGTGATCGGCCCCTCATTCGAGATCGTCGCCAGCACGGTCAGCTGGCTCTGGGCCAGCCCCACCGAGTGCTGGCCGGACTCGGTGCGCAGCCGGGCACGCAGGCGTTTCATCGCACGCTGAAGCCGCTCCGCCGCCGACTCGTCCCGCCCAGAGCTGCGGCGCGGGTCCTCGCCGAGCTCCTCGTCCTTCGAACCGTTCATAGCGCCGTTCATAAACCCCATCGTAGAACTCGACAAGTAACTTTGCAAAGTTACTTGTCGAGTTGCGCGACGAGCGTCCAGGCGAGGACGCCCGCGCTGACGGCGATCCTGGCCCGTATGGGCGACCGTCCCAGCACGGGTCGAGCTCACATGACGCGACGGGCCGCCCGCCGTGCAGGCGGGCGGCCCTGACGTGTGGTCGGCGCAATGTCGACTACTACTGCTGCGGGCCAGGCAGTTCGACCAGGGCGGCCAGCCGGGCGCGGTGGGAACCGGCCGTGCCGAGGGCGATCTGGTCGGCCTTGGCGCGCTTGAGGTAGAGGTGGGCCGGGTGCTCCCAGGTCATGCCGATGCCGCCGTGCAGCTGGACGGCCTCCTCGGCAGCCAGCACCGCGAGGTCGCTGACGTAGGCCTGGGCCACGCTGCTCGCGACGGCCAGGTCCGCGTCGCCCGCCGCCAGGGTCGCGGCGGCGTAGCGGGCGGCGGCCGTGGCCGACTCGACGCCGGTGGCGAGGTCGGCGAGGCGGTGCTTGATCGCCTGGAAACCGCCGACGGAGCGCCCGAACTGCTTGCGCTCCTTCAGGTAGGCGACGGTCGTCTCCAGACACCACTGCGCGACGCCGACCTGCTCGGACGCCAGCAGCGCGGCACCCGCCACCAGCGCGTCCCGGACGGCCGGTTCAGCGTCGGCGAGGACGCGTGTGCCGACGGCGCCGTCCAGGCGGACGTCGGCGAGCTGCCGGGTCATGTCGAGCGAGACCACCGGGGTGACGGTGACGGTGGCGTCCGCTGCCGGGACGGCGTAGACGGCGAGGTCGCCGAATTGGCCGGACTCGCCGGACTCACCGGACTCGCGGGCGAGCACCAGCAGCACGTCCGCCTCGATCGCGCCCGCCACGCTGGTGACCGTGCCGGTCAGTCGGCCGTCGGCGCCGGAAACAGCAACGGAAACGGCAGGCAGCGCAGCGTGCGGCGCGGTGGACAGCGGCACGGCCAACGCCGCCGTCCGCTCCCCCGACGCGAGCTCGGCGAGCAATGCGCCGTCGCTGTCGCGCAGGACCAGGGTGGCGATGACCGCGCTGGTCAGGAACGGCACCGGAGCCGCCCCCCGGCCGAGCTCCTCCAACACCACGGCCGCCTCCAGCGCGGAAGCGCCCGCGCCGCCGTGCTCCTCCGCCACCAGTAGTCCGGCCAGGCCGAGTTCACCGGCCAGGGCCCGCCACAGGCCGTCGACGACCGACCGGTCCCCGTCGTAGAGGGCGGTGACGGCCACCGGGTCGCAGCGGTCGGTGAGCAGCTTGCGGACGGTGGCCCGCAGGTCGTCCTCGACCTCGGTGTAGAGCAGGCTGTGGTCCTTCAGGTTCGGGTCGCTCACTTGGCCAGGTCCTTCCAGGGCACGTCCTTGTCGACGCGGGGCTCGGACGGGAGACCGAGCACGCGCTCGGCCATGATGTTGCGCAGGATCTCCGAGGTGCCGCCCTCGATGGAGTTGCCCTTGGCGCGCAGATAGCGGTAGCCCGCGTCGCGGCCGGTGAAGTCGACGTGGTCGGGGCGGACCATGGTCCAGTCCGAGTAGCGCAGGCCGTCCTCGCCGAGCAGCTCCAGCTCCAGGCCGGACAGCTGCTGGGCGATCCGGGCGAAGGTGACCTTCAACGCGGCGCCCTCCGCCCCGGGCTGACCCTGTGCCAGCTTCTGGCGGACGCGCAGGCCGGTCAACCGGGAGACCTCCGCCTCGACCCACAGCCGCAGCAACCGGTCGTGCAGTTCCGACGTGCGCAGCTCGGGATGCTCGCGCCAGGTCTGCGCGACGACGCCGATCATGCCGCCCTCGCGCGTCGCGTTGCCGCCGATGGAGACGCGCTCGTTGCTCAGCGTCGCGTTGGCGACGGCCCAGCCCTGGCCGACCCCGCCGAGCCGCTGGGCGTCCGGGACGCGCACGTCGGTGAGGAAGACCTCGTTGAACTCGGCCTCGCCGGTGATCTGCCGCAGCGGGCGGACGTCGACACCGGGGTCGGTCATGTCGCAGAGGAAGTACGTGATGCCCTGGTGCTTGGGCAGGTCCGGATCGGTGCGCGCGACCAGGATCGCGAACCGGGCGTTGTGCGCGCCGGAGGTCCACACCTTCTGGCCGTTGACGATCCAGTCGCTGCCTTGGCCGTCCTGCACGGCGCGGGTGCCGAGCGCGGCGAGGTCCGAGCCGGCGCCGGGCTCACTGAACAGCTGGCACCACACCTCCTCGCCCGTCCACAGCGGACGCAGGAAGCGCTGCTTCTGCTCGTCGGTGCCGAAGCGGAGGATGGTCGGGGCGGCCATGCCCAGGCCGATGCCGTTCGCGCCCCGGTTGTTGTCCGGCGCGCCCGCCCCGTCGAACATCGCGTCCACAGCAGGCTGCCACGCTCGCGGCAGGCCGAGACCGCCGTGGCCCTCGGGGTAGTGCACCCACGCCAGACCGGCGTCGTAGCGGGCGCGCAGAAACTCCAGGCGCTCGGTGGTCTCCGGGTCGTGCGCGGCGAGGAACTCCTCGACCCGCCGCCGCAGCCCCTGTTCGTCGATGCTCATCCTGCCGCCTTCCCGTGGCTCAGCGCGTAACTAAGCGCTTGCTTAGGCACTCTCCTGGGTAGGACCCCCACTCGTCAAGAGACTCCCCCGCTCAACCGCCTCACGCCACCACACAGGGATACTCGTGCCACCTCACAGGGATAATCGACGCGTGAACCCCGACACGTCCGACCTGCCCCGCGCCGACGCGACACGCGCCCGCCTGCTGGAGGCGGCCGTCGCCGCTTTCGCCGAGAAGGGGTTCCGGGGCACCACCACGCGCGACATCGCCGCCGCCGCAGGCATGAGCCCGGCCGCCCTCTACGTGCACCACAAGTCCAAGGAGGAGCTGCTCTACCTGATCTCCAAGGCGGGGCACGAGTCGACGCTGCAACTGGTCCAGGACGCGATCGGCCCCGCCGAGGACGAGCCCACCGCCGCACTGCGCCGGGTGGTCCATGACTTCGCCGCGAGCCACGCCCGCGGACAGACCGTCGCCCGCATCGTGAACTACGAGCTCAACTCGCTCACCGACGAGCACCTCACGGAGATCAAGCAGATCCGCCACCGGACCGAGGCCGAGATCCGCGCACTCGTCGAACGCGGCGTCGCGGCCGGTGACTTCGACGCACCCGACCCGCGGATGGCCGCTGTCGCCCTGCTCTCGCTGGGCATCGACATCGCCCGCTGGTACCACGACGGCGGCCGGTGGAGCCCGGAGGACGTCGCCGACCAGTACGCCGCGATGGCGCTTCGGATCGTCGGTGCCCGTTCGCCGCGTTCGCCGCATTCACCGCGTTGACGCACGTGCGTTCGGTCACTGTCCGTGTAGGTGCTGGTCACTGGGCGTGGTAGCGTCGTCCGCGTACCAATCGAATAGTTGACCCCGGCGGTGCTACCAACACCCCGGGGTCCGGCACCAGGAGCAAACCCTCCGATGCACATTCATCGTAACCGTCATATGCGCGCGTTCTCGACATTGCCCAACTACTTGTTGCAGGACCACCGGATGTCGTACACGGCCCAGGGCGTCCTGACCTACCTCCTCTCGCTCGCGGACGGGACGCGTGAGGACGGCCGCAGGATGGCCGATGCCCGTCCGCAGGGACGCGGCGCGGTCGCCAAGGCGCTCCGCGAGCTCCAACGCCTCGGGTACTACCGGGTCGAGACGATCCGAAAGCCGGACGGCAAGCTGATCAGCGCGTCCCACGTCTACGACAGCCCGCAGCCGCCCCAGCCGCAGCCGAGTGCCAGGAAAGCGGGCTCCGGCGCGGCGACGAGCGGCGCGACTGACGGCCAATCAAAGAACCAGGGAAAGAACCACCCCTCCCTCCCCTCCCTCCCGGCCGAGCCCGCCGACGACGCCGTCGCCGACGGGGCGTCAGCAACCCCCGAACGTGCCGAGCCCGCCGCACCTCCCGCTCCCGCCGAGCAAGTCCCGCCGGAAGTCCGGGTGGCAGTCGCCACGCTCTTCCGCGTGCTACGCCCGGAGCCACGCCTACGGCTCGGGGAAGCCGAAGCCCTTGCCCTGGCACCACTGGTCGCGGAGTGGTTGGAACACGGCGCGACCGAACACGACCTCGCCACCGCACTACTCCCGGGCCTGCCGCAACGCGTCCACGCACCGGTCGCGTTCCTCCGCAACCGCCTCACCCGCAAGCGCCCACCAGCGCCTTGCCAGCAACCAGCCGTCCCCGCGCAGCGCTGGCACGAATGCGCACAATGCGCCGACCCCGTCCCCCGACCCGGCATCTGCCGCACCTGCGCAGGCCTGCCCGCGCCTCCACCCACCAACAGCTTCGCCACAGCAGCCGCCGCACGCGGTGCAGCCCTGGTCAGAGCCGCCCTACGCGGCAGCATGCCCGGGACGGTGTCGACCGCCTGAGCCGAACTGGAGGCTCAGCTCGCCTGGCCGTCGTCCCAGTGGACGCTCTGCCAGGCGCCGGAGCCTTGACCGTCGAGGTGGCCGTCGAGGTTGGCCTGGTAGTGGGCGAAGGCCGCAGCGAGGTCCGCGTACGCCGGGATGTCGTCGACGGCGACCGGTGGGGCGACCAGTTCCAGGGCGCGGCGTTCGCCGTCCAGGGAGCGGGCGGCGGCGCTGACCGCGGCGGCGCCTTCGGTTGACCAGCCCTGCAGGCGGGTGCAGTCGACGAGCAGCGTGCGCTCGCCTCGGGCGAGGGCCCAGCCGATCGCGCCGTTGAACCGGGTGACGGCGTCGTCGCCGAGGAAGCCGCTGATCTGCAGGACATCGACATGCTGCCCGGTACTCAGGTGCCACTGGATCGTCATGGGGGCGAGGCTCCTTGCGAGGGTGTTCAGCGGTGCGTCAGTGGTGCGTCAGTGGTGGTTCATGCCGCCGACGTAGAACAGCAGCATCACAAGACCGGCGAAGATGTGGAAGCCGATGACGTAGATGAACGCGCGCAACCACACACCCTTGTTGGCGCGGCGCCCGCCGCCCTCGCTGCCGTCGTCCACGGGTTCGGGCCGCGGCCCGGACGCAGGCAGGGGGGCGTTCTGGTCGGACACTGGGTCTCCCTGGGTGCTAGGAGCTGGAAGCGAAGCCAAGAGCTGGGCGGGTTCGGGGCTGCGGGGCGCGGGCTGCGGGCCGCGGGCGCGGGGGCGCGGGGGCGCGGACGGTCGCGTCAGGTCAGCGAGCTGTCGCTCCGGCGGTGTCGGCCTGGCGCAGCTCGGCAAGCAGGTCCTGCTGACCCGCGATCAGCTCGGTGAGGATCCGGCGGGCCGCCCGCAGCAACTCGGCCACGTCGGGACCGGCCAGGGAGTACACGACGGTGTCGGCCTCGCGCACGGACCTGACGATGCCGGAGCGGCGCAGCACGGCCAACTGCTGGGACAGGTTCGAGCGTTCGACCTCGATCTCCGCCAACAGCTCACGCACGGGCTTCGGCCCGTCCGACAGCAGCTCCAGGACCCGGATGCGGACGGGGTGTCCGAGCATGCGGAAGAACTCCGCCTTGGCCTGGTACAGCGGAACCGGCACCCCGCTCAACTCCCGTCCTCCTCGCCCTGGCCGCATGTCCCGACCGGGATCGACGCGGCTAGCACTATTGCAGGAATTGAAGAAATCTTCAATTCGCCACATGGGCACCCACCGCTGCCTCAGCGCGCAGCTCGCCCGGGCGGAGGCGGAGATCGCGCTGTCCCAGCTCCTGGCCCGCTTCCCCACTCTGCTCCTCGCCGTCCCGCGCGACCAACTCACCTGGCAGCCGACGCGGTTGGTCCGCACGCTCACCTCACTGCCGCTGTCGGTGGGCGCACGTGTCAACTTTGGTTGACATCCGCTGCTCGTCAACCTAAATTGACAGACATGAGCGAGACCAAGACGCTCGCGGACGCCGCGAGCAGCAGAGACCCCGCTGTGGGCCTGAAGGCCGTGCACGCGCTGCGCGAACTGGCCGAGCGACTGGAGGACCTGCAGGTCGGCAACGCCCGGAGGCAAGGGTGGACCTGGCAGATGATCGCGGACTGCCTCGGCGTGAGCCGCCAGGCAGTGCACAAGAAGCACGGCAGCGGCAGCCGCTTCGGCCGCAGGAAGGAAGACTGATCATGTTCGAGCGGTTCACCGCCGACTGCCGGCGCACCGTCGTTCTCGCCCAGGAGGAGGCGCGGATGCTGCGCCACCCCATGACGGGCTCCGAGCACCTGCTCCTCGGCCTGCTCGGGCTGCCGGACGACGCGTCCGTGGCGCTCCTCGCCGACGGCGGCCTCGACCTACCGACCGCCCGCCAGTCGGTCCAGCGCCTGCACGACGCCACCGGCCCGGAGTTGGACGCCGAGGCGCTGGGCACCATCGGCATCGACCTCGACACCGTCCGGGAGAAGGTGGAGGCGGTCTTCGGCGTCGGCGCGCTCAGCGCGACCGCAGGGCCGGGCGACCGCCGGCGCGGGGGCCGGAGTGTCCCAGGCGGTCACCTGCCCTTCACCCCGGACGCCAAGAAGGCCCTCGAACTCTCCCTCCGCGAAGCGCTCGCCCTCAGCAGCCGGGAAATCCTCCCGGGCCACCTACTCCTCGGCCTCCTGCGCGACGAACAGGCCCCGGCCGCCCGCGTCGTGCGCGACCACGGCTTCGACCTCCCCACCCTGCGCGACCGCATCCGCACCACGCTCGCCTGACACAGCGTCAATGTGGCCAAGTACAGGCCGTGCAGCTCGCCGAAGACGACACCGTCGCCGCCGCACGCACTCTCGCCCTCGACCGGGCCCGCGCGGTGGATCGAGCCACTAGCCGGGCTCGGCCGGAGGTGGTGCGGGCACCCGGAAGGCGTTGAGCAGGGCCGAAGTCGCGAGGTATGCGCCGATCAGGTTGACCATGTCCAGGACGCCGGTCTGCCCCACCGCCTCGACCGCGAGGCGGTACGTGTCGTCGCAGACGGACCGCGTGCGTGCCAGTTCGTCGGTGAAGCGGTGGACGGCCGCCTCGGTGGACGAGAAGTCGACACTCGATCGCCCGGCGAGGACGGCCTCGATCACCGGCTCCGCGACGCCGGTGTGCCGGGCCATCGCGGTGTGGACGTAGATCTCGTACGCGCAGTTCCACACCGCCCCGACGGTGAGGATGACGATCTCACGCAGGGGCGCGGCCAGGGACGACTGGGCCTGGTCGGCGAGGACCCAGTCCAGGTAGGGCATGCCGACGGCGGGACGGTGCACGAACGCGTTGAACGGGCCGATCAGATCTCCTTCGGCCGTGGCCACGGCGACCCCCGCCTCCCGGGCCCACGGCACCACCTCGGCCCGTATGCGCCGCTGCGCGGCGAGCTGGTCCTCGGTGAGCGGACCACGGGAGGCCAGGGGCAGTCGCCCGCCCCAGTCCCCGTCCCCGTCCCCGCCCCAGTCCCCGTCCCTGTCTCCGTCTCCGGTCGACGGCTGGGCGGCGCGGGTCATGACCCGGCGAAAGCGGTGATGAGGTCGGACAGGGCCTGCGGGGCCTCCAGCGGCACCTGGTGGCCGGAGTCGATCGATACCATCGTGACGTTGGACAGGTAAGGCACCGTCAGCTTCTTCTGCATCTCCGTGCCCCAGACCGGGTCGTGGTCCGCCACGATCAGCAGGGTCTCGACGTCGATCGGCGCGGCGCGCTCGGTCCAGTCCTCGTAGATCCCCTTGTTCAGCCATGCGTCCCAGGCCTTGCGGTTCATCCGCGCGTAGTCCTCGCAGGTGCGGTCGAACACCTGCGGCGTCAGCGGCACGGCGGTGCGGTCCAGCACGAACTTCTCCGCGTCAGCGCGGTCCCTGCGGCTCTCGAACAGTTCGCGCGGCAGGTCCTCGCCGCCGACCTCCTGCCCGAGCGGCGTGGGAGTGACCAGCACCAGCTTCGCCGGGGGATGCCTGAGCCCCAGCTCCGCGCCCGCGCGGCTGGCGAGGATCTGCATGACCTTGCCGGTCATCGAGTGGCCGACCAGCACGTAGTCGGTCAGGCCGAGCTCGTTGATCGTGGCGGCGAACGCGGCGGCCATCTCGCCCATCGTGTAGCCGGGGATCTCGCGCGCCTCGCCGTGGCCGGGCGCGTCCACGGCGACGACCCGGAACTGCTCCGACAGCGGAGCGCTGGCTTCGATCCATTCGCGGCGGGCGAAACTGAACGAGTGCGAGGCCACGAGGGTGCGACCGGGGCGCTTCGCATGGGGCTGCTGAGGAGTGTCGGTGATGGGAAGCACGATCTAACCTCCGGTTGCCTTCGGTGGGAGGGACGGGGTGGTCGGTCGCGTGAGGATCAAGCCCTGTACGGCGGTGCGGGCCAGGTGGACGCAGGAGTCCACGTCGACGGGCTGGTGGCCGAGCAGCAGGCGGAACGCTGCCGGGCCGAAGAGCAGATCGATCGCCGCATCGGGCTCGACGTGCGGGTCGAGCTCACCGCGCGCGACCCCGCGTTCCCACAACTCGCGCAGCGCCGCGCGGCGCGGCTCGAAGAACCGGGAGTTGAGCAGGTCGGCGGTGCCGGGCTCCAGCACGGCGGCGGCGACCAACTGGGCGAAGACGATGCCGTCGCGACCTTGGTAGTACTCAGCCAAACGGGCGACGGCCTGGACCAGGTCGTGCGCACTGTCCCCGGTCTCGACCAGCGGCACCAGGCGGCCGATGTGCGCGGCGAAGGCCTCGATCGCCAGCGCGGTGCGGTGCGGCCAACGCCGGTAGATCGTCGGCTTGCTCACACCGCTGCGGCGGCTGACCGCCTCGACCGTGCATGCGGCGACGCCGCCTTCCAGGAGCAGTTGCGTGGCGGCGGTGAGCACGAGCTCCTCGTACGCCTGCTCGCGAGGCCGTCCCCGGCCTCGGGTGTGCGGGCCGGTCACGGCTGAGCCGGGGGTCGGACGGCCTGCAGCGGGCCGTGCGCGGTGTGGCGCATCGCCACCTCCTTTACGTTACGACACGTAAACTAATGCAGATTCCGCCGATCCACAACACCCGGGTTCCGGGACGCGGGCGGATGGCGCCGAACCGCCGTGGAAAGGTCCAGATCCGAGGCGTGGTCCAGGCAAATACCAGCGCCTGGTGACGGCCTCCGACGTGGCCGGTGCCGCGGCGATCGCATCGGCCGGAGGCAGTGGCCGTGGCTGCCCGGGGGTCCGCCAGGCGGATCGGATCGGACAGCCTGTCAGCTCCGGGACAGCTTCCCGATCCACGAGTGCCAGCGGACGTGACCGCGTTGGTCACCCGCCCCGAACTTCCCGCCGTCACGGCATGAACGGCCCCGCCAGCAGCGAGGGCATGAATCCGGATGCTGCCTCTCCGTGCTCGCGCTGCCTGTGCCTACGCACCATCACTCGCACGTCGGTCCGCCGTGACCCGTCGCCGGCGAGGTAAGCCGCTCGTTCCTGCTCGTCCAACCGCGCGCACTCCGCGCATGCCTCATTCGGCTTCGTCGGTGGCTCACCCCACACAGCAGCGCTCATCGGGCCCTTCCCCCTTCCCATCGTGGTCCGGAAGTCGAAGCAGGTGCACATGCTGTGACAGTCATGGAATGGACGGTAGGGACGCGTGATTCGCCATTCCAGGCCTGATTCTCGGATATTCGGGAACCCGGCGGGTGGATCGCGGTTGATGCTCAGGGAGCTTCGAGAACACCCTGCGCACGGGCGATCAACCGTCGCGTCTGCCGGTCGAACACAGCAGCGGCGGCCAGTTCTTCCCAGACTTTGCGGTACAGGGCGATCTCAGCCTGATCATCCAGCCACATCTCAGCGTTCACGGTCTCCGCGATCACCAGCCGCTCATCGAAGACCCAGAACCCGTGCTTCGGAGTGACCCTCAGCTCCGCCGTGAACGGCACGATGCCCAGCCGGACAGTGTCCAGGCCCACCAAGCTGATCAGGCGGTCCAACTGACCCGCCATCACTTTGGCGGGTCCGTAACGGACGTACAGGGCCGGTTCCCACACAAGGATCTGAAACTGCCGCCCCGGTTCATAGAGGAGCGCCTGCCGCTTCATCCGGGCTCGGACGCCGTCCTCGACGTCATTCACAGTGCCGTGCAGGGTGGTGCTGTTCAGCAAGATGTGGCGCGCGTACGCGGGAGTCTGCAAGATTCCGGGGACAGTGGACGGCTCGAAAGCCCGGACCACCGTGGACTTGCTCTCCTCGCTGACTGAGATTTCCTGCCGTACCTTGTGCCCGGTCGCAAGCTGCCTGCGCCAGGACCGGTACCGCGTCTCCAAGCCGCGAAGACGGCCCCTGAGCTCCGCAGCCGTCTCCGGCTTTCCAACGGCCTCGGCCCAGGCGTCCAGGTCCGCCGAGGTCGGTGTCTGCTTGCCCGACTCCAGCTTCGACACCTTGGACTGTGTGCAGCCGAGACGCTGGGCCAGCTGTCGGCCGGTCAACCCGGCCTCGGTACGCAGTTCACGCAGGCGCGCACCGAGGTACACCCGGGCCTGCTGGAAGTCGGTGCTCACCCGATGGACGCTACCGCCGTCCGGAAGTCGGCGTAACGGATCGCGTGACGCCAGGCGGCGTCACGCGCCTGGCAGGCCGCCAGGACGACAGCAGGGTCGTCCGTGACGTCCAGATGTGTGGCCCAGCCGGTGTCGTCCCATGCGAACGTGGCCACGAAGCGGCTGTCGAACAACCACAGGTCGTCCTTGGGCAGTTCGAGCCTGGCGGCGTCGGCGCGCCACAGGTAGCGGATGTCCTCGCCGGCCGTCAGGTTCACGGGCACGCTGGCGAGGCTGTAGCGCTGATTCTCCGTGGGTGGCTGGTCGATGACCCGCACCCGCTCAACACGCTTCCCCTGGGCCGTGATGCGCCGCATCAGCGCATACCAGGCGCTGTCGGCGTCGATGTCGAGCGGCTGCCCGTCAAGCCACCGCTTGTAGGTCTGGCTGCGCTGGTCAGCGGCGTATCCCTGCCGCGTTTCCAGTCGCCAGGCGGTGAGTTGGAAGCCGGTTTCGAAGAACTCGGTGATCTGGTCGCCGGGGATCGGCTGCACGACTCCTTACTCCTTGGGTGCGAAACGGGTCAGCAGCTCGCGAGGCACCACGACGAACCGCTCTCCGGGCAGCACGTCGCGAAGCTGGCCGAGCGCCTCCTCGTCGGTGAGCTCGTAGCCCTGGACGACATAGTCGCCCTTGTCGGTCTCGTACAGGGTGGGACACTGGCCTGAGTCGCTGGTGGAGCCAACAAGCTTGAGTTTCATGGCGGTTACCTCTCGCTCGGTCCCGGACCAGTTACCGGGTTGATTCGCACGGTAGCGAGAATCACGGGCGCGTGTGCAGGGCACGCGGCGGGCGCAGAAATCCCCCGAAGATGCCCCGGCGAACTCAGCCCCGATCCAGCAGTGGAACCCGGACATCGGCTCACTCACCTGGAGTAGGCAGCCCGGTCAAGACAGACACGGGCTCGGTGACCGATCTCCGTCAGCGCGTCGCCATGCGGGAGTGCGCCGCAGCGTTCCGCAGGCCGGGCGAGTCCGGATCTCGATGCCCGGAACGGATGCTGTCACGGTTGTCTCACCCGCACGGAGCTGTGCCACGAGTACGCCCAGCGTTACGGGCACCTGGTCGTAGCCGACTACGAGGACCGGTCGACCGAACCACCTGAGCTGCGGCCGGGATGGCAGTGCGCCACCGACACGCTGCAGGCCGAAACGGTCGACGGCGTCCTGACCTGGGCCAGTTGCATGATCTCTCCCGACCCGCGCGACGTGGACCTTCTGTACCGCGCCGTGCTGGCCCCGCGTGGGGCGATTCTTGCGGAGGCCCACACGCTCCCCCGTCCGCTCGAACCCGAGTTCCCGTCAGGGTGGTAGCCATACTGCGCCCTCAAGCCGAGCAGCACCTTGAACCCAACCAGCAGAGCGGTCCACATCACCCGGCCCGGCACATCATCGGGCCGTCTTGGACTCGATTTCGCGTGCGGCAGCGGATGTTCGAGGTACCCCGACCAGGTTCCGCTCTTCCCATTCCTCGTTCGCTTCGAGGTAGAGCGGCTCCAGGTACTCCCAGGGATCAACGCCACGCTCGCGCATCGCACGCTCGGTGCGCCAGTGGATGAACCGCGAGTGCGGTGCACCGAAGACCATCCGCTGGTCGAAGTCGATGTCCGCGGCCTCGGAAAGCCACGTCACCAGGAGACCGGTCACGTTCAGTTCGAACTCGACGAAGGGGCGGTAACGCTCCCACACGACCACCGGCCAGCGATCGGGCTCAGGGCCCGTGGTCCGCCAGTAGACGGCACCCCACAGGTCACCGTTCCCATCCACCATGCGCAGGCCACACAGCAGGGAACCAGGCGCAGGCCACAGGGGATATGTGGACTTCGTGTGTTCGAGCCAGGCCGTCTTCTCCGCGCTCGGCGTCATCTGGCCCACCGACGGGATCCCCGACTCGTGCGCCGTGCTTCTCGGCGGAAGCACCATCACACGCTCGTCGATGGTGCCGACTCCGTAGACGGTGACCAGAGCGCGGAAGTCAGCCGGAAGCCGGCAACCAAGATCCCTCTCCACCGCCAACCAGTCGACCTGCTCCCCGCCTTCCTGGCCGGGCGGCATGAGCGCCACGAGACGCTCCACATCAGGGTGCACAGTCGTACTCCTCCAGAGCCACACGAGCGCACAAGCCGCCCAACTGTACGTCGTCGCCCTACTGTCCATTCTCACGGAAGCCAAGTCGCCGTCTCATCCAACTGAATCGCGCGGTTGAGGTCAGCCGGTCGCACCCCTGCTAGTCGGTGTCTGTTCCCGCCAGTACGGCGATCCGGCGGCCGTCCGGGGAGAGGGCGGCGATGCCGTAGTCGTAGATTTCGTTGTGGAACCAGCTTGCGTCGCAATCGAAGTGGAACCACGTGGTCCGCCGGGCTTCGTGCTCCACCTCATCCGCGCTCGCATCCGCCGGGGCACCGCTGAGCCCCGCCATCGACTGCCAGGCCGCCAGCCGACCGTAGGCACCGCACGCGGCCAAGCCGTACATGCCGCCCATCGACGCAGTCGCGAAGAGCAGGCACCAGATCTCGTTGAGCGGACGGACGGCGATCTCGAAGCGGCCGGTTGGGCCGAGCCCCTCGACGCAGGCCATTGGGAGGGTGGGCAGCAGGGTCGGCACACGCCGCGGTTCGACGGCATCGTCCAGTAGGAAGACCCACGCCCCGGCGCCTCCCCAGCCGCCCGCCGCCACGGCGGACACGATCGCCTTGTGCACGTCCGCGGTGGCGACGTCGCGTAGTGCGGCCCGCTCCACCGTGCGTGGTGTCGACGGGTCGGCACGACCCTCCGCGGGGAAACCGATCGCCACCCCGCCCGCCTCGCCGCGTAGCGAGCGGCTTGGGAAGTCCACACCGACCTCGAAGTCCCGCTGGTGCACCGGCAGCCAGCCCAGGTTGTGCGGACCGGGCCGCCCGAGCGGCCGGTAGCGCCGCTGCCGGAACGCGTCGGTGTCCACGCCGCGGAGCAGCAACTCATGGAAGAGGCAGGAGCGCAGTTCGTCGAGCCGGTCCCGCCCGCTGCGGTCGAAGACGGTCGCCAGGTCGGCGACGGACTGGCCCTCGGCGAGGAGGGAGGCGATGAAGCGGGGCCGCAGGCCCGGGTGTTCGGCGCCAGTGCGTTGCTCGTTGAGGAGCCGGACCAGTTGCACCACGTTCTCGCGGCCGGGGGTGAGAGCCAGCACCCGCACCACATGAGCCAGGCCGCGCTCGTACTCACGCACCTGCTCTACTGCGGCCGCGTGCCGGTCGGAGAGCAGCGAGCCCAACTCGCCTATGTACGAAGCATCGCCCTGCGCGGCGCGCCTTTCAGTGGCCTCCCAGTCGAGGCGTAGGAGATCGTCCTGCGTGTCCTTCACGGTCTGCCACCTTAGGGCGCGTATTTGGTCGTGATCAATCGGCAGCTCTGGTGAGGTCCTTGATCCAGATCATCGCGCCGCGAAGGTGGAGGCCGGCCCGCGAAAATCGCTGCTACCTCGCCGCCGCACAGTGATAGAAAACCCGGGTGACCAATACCTTGGACTTCCCTGAGCTGCTGCGCCTGATCGACGAGCGGTCGGCCGCCTTCCGGGCCGCGATCGCCGCCGCGCCCAGCCTCGACGTGCAGGTGCCGACCTGCCCCGAGTGGACGCTGCTCGACCTGGTGCACCACCTGGGCGGGGGGCGTCGCGCCTGGGCCGCCACGGTCGCGGCTGGGCCGGACGCCTCGGGCAAGTTGGCGGGAGAGGGCCTGGCCGCACCGCACGAGCGCGAGGCCCTGCTCGCCTGGCTGGCCGAGTCGACGCAGCAGATGCTGGACGCGTTGCGGGAGGCCGGCCCGGAGCGCGGTTGCTGGACGTGGTGGGGCTCGTCGCAGTCGCCGCGGACCTGCGGCGCCGTCGCCCGGCACCAGCTCCAGGAGATCGCAATGCACACCTATGACGCCCAGCTCACCGTGGGCGCCCCGGAGCCGCTGCCGGAGGAGGTGGCGCTTGATGGTGTCGAGGACTTCCTGTTCACCTGCTGCACCACGACGGTCGCTTGGCCGCACAAGCCCGCCGTCGTCGACTATCACGTCACCGAGGGCGGCACCTGGCGCCAATCGCTCTCCGCCGATGGTTCGCGGGCCTTCCGTCTGCCCGAATCCGGCCCCGCCGCCGGCGAGGACTCGGAGTCGGTCGACGTCTCCGTCCGGGGTACGGCGAGCGACCTGGTCCTGGCCTTCTACGGTCGCATCCCGCTGGACTCCCTGAAGCTCGAAGGCGACCGGCACCTCTTCGACCTGCTGGAAGAGTGGGACATGGAGTAGGACTGCCTGAAGTAGGACCGCGCACCCAGGGCGCCCTGGTGCGGCGCAACTCCGCACCCGGGGCAGGGGCGCAAGCCCGGGGTACGCCAGGCAGCGGGAAAGGACACGCGCTGCGCCAAGGCACGCCGCTACGGCTTTGCCGAGCGGGGCTGACTCGCTGGGATCCGCTGCGTGAAGAACATGGCGAGGAGAGCGGTGAGAGCAAGGACGGCGAGTGCGGCGCGGAGGCCGTCGAGCCTTGCTGCGGCGTTCGCGTCGAGCGCGGCGTTTGTCACCTCCGTGCTCGCGCCCGCCTTGTCGAGTGCGGTCCTGAGCTGGGTGTCCGACAGAAAGGGCACGCCGCCCTGGAGCTGGACGGTCGCTTGGGTCTTGACCCCGGTCGGGATCGCGGGATTCTGCTCGACGCTGGTCAGGAACGAAGTCGTCAGCGTGGCGATCAAGATCGACCCGGCGAGTGCTGTTCCCAGCGAGGCGCCGAGGTTGGTGACGGCGTTCTGGATGCCGCCGACCTCCGCGCTCTGCTCGTCCGGGACCGCGGACACGGTGACCGCCCCGAGCTGGGAGGCCAGCGCGCCCATGCCGAGGCCCATCAGAAGGAGAGGGATGACGACGATCTCCGCGCCTGAGTTCGCGTCGAGGGCGGCCAGCAGGACAACCGCTCCCGCGAGCAGGCAGAGGATCCCGAGCCGCACCACCCGCCGCGGGGAGATGTCCGGGAGAAGGCGAGGGATCAGGATCGCGGCAGCCAGCAAGGTCAGCGAGAGCGGCAGGATGCGGGCGCCGGTGGCGAGCGCGGACATCCCGAGCGCGACCGACAGGTAGAGCGGCACGACGAAGAACACGCCCATCTGGACGAGGTACTGGAAGAAGAACATCGTCAGGCCGCCGGTCAGCTGCCGGTTCCGCAGCAGGGCGGGGTCGACCAGCGGCTCCTTGCCCTGTTCCACAAGGCGGGCCTCCCAACGGAGGAAGAGCCAGACCAGCAGCAGGCCGGCCAGCACCAGCCACACCACCGGGGAGATGCCGAGCCATGCGGGCCCGCCGGGCTTCGGCCGGAACCAGCCCCATTCACTGGAGCGAAGTACCCCGAGGACGAAGACCCCGAGTCCGAGGGCCGAGAGCCCAGCGCCGAGGAGATCAATGCGCCGGCGTTCGCCGATCGGCGCCTGCGCGATCCTGCGAGCCAGCGCCAGAATGCCGAGCACGATCACGGACTCACCGGCGAAGACCCAGCGCCAGGAGAAGTACGTCGTCGCGATGCCACCGATGAGCGGCCCGAGCGCGATCGCGACAGCCCCTGCGGCGGCGACGAGTCCGTACGCGGCCGGCCGGCGTTCCGCTGGGAAGTTGCCGGCGACCAGTGCCACAATGGCCGGGAGGATGAGCGCAGCGCCAACCCCTTCGAGGAACGACCAGCCGACCAGAAGCGTGGGCAGGTTCTGGGCGAGCGCGGTGGTGAGGGATCCGCAGCCGTAGATGGCGCAGCCGATCATGAACGCGGGCTTGCGGCCGATGAGGGCGCCGATCTTGCCACCAGGGATCATGAACATCGCCATCACCAGTGTGTAGGCCGTGATCGCGCCCTGAATCCCCGTCACGGTCGTGCCCACGTCGTCGGCCACCGTCGCGATGGAGACGTTCATGACGGAGCTGTCGAGCGCCATCAGGAACTGTCCCGCCGCGAGCGTCAGCAGGACGAGTCCAGCCGTTGCCGAAGTTTCGCGAGTACCTGCTCTGGGTGCCATGGGGGGATCGTTCCAGTGGCCCCGGCGGGCGGAGTCTCGACCCGCCACGGATATCAGCCAGTTGGCGCCGGTGGAAACGCGCTGAAAGGTGGCTGACCGGCCTCTGGGCGGCGGCAGTGCCCGGAAGCGCGAACCGCAGGCAGCCGGACTCACGCGTCGAGCGCGTGCCCGGTCGTCGCGTCCACGTGTGCCGGAACCTCCTCGTGGCGGTCACCGACGGTCGGTGTGCCGGTCGGTTCGAACATGAGGATCGACGCGCCCGACGGGGCGGACGGTCTGTGCTCCGTTCCCCTCGGGACGGTGAAGACCGTGCCTTGGGGCAGGCGGACCGTGCGCTCGCCGTCCGGCTCGCGCAGGGCGATGTGGAGCTCGCCGTGGAGCACCAGGAAGAACTCGTCGGTGTCCTCGTGGACGTGCCAGATGTGCTCGCCTTCGACCTTGGCGATCCGGACGTCGTAGTCGTTGACACGTGTGACGATACGCGGGCTCCACAGGGCGTCGAAGGAGGCCAGAGCGGCGTGGAGCGAGACGGGGAGGGTCGGTCGGTCGGTCATGGACTCATCCTGCGCCCCGCCATCCGCCCGCAGTGAGTGCTAGGAATTGCATATGACGCAAGGATCCTCGCACCACACCCGGAGGACGGGCACGCTGCACCGGGTGGTGGTGATCGTCGACGCGAACTCGAACCCCTTCGAACTCGGCTGCGTGACCGAGGTCTTCGGCCTTCGCCGACCCGAACTCGGCCACGACCTCTACGACTTCCGGCTCTGTTCGGCCGAGCCCCGCACCCGCATGCGGGACGGGTTCTTCACGCTCACCGGAGTCGCCGGACTGGACGCCACCGAGGACGCGGACACCGTGATCGTCCCCAACCGCCCCGACGTCGAGACGCCCCGCCACCCCGCCGTGCTGGACGCCGTCCGCCGGGCGCATGCGCGCGGCGCGCGGCTGATCGGTTTCTGCAGCGGGGCGTTCACGCTTGCCGAAGCCGGGGTGCTCGACGGCCGCCGAGCCACCGCGCACTGGCAGTGGGCGGATTCCTTCCGGGCCCGGTTCCCGGCCGTCCGCCTCGAATCGGACGTGCTCTTCGTGGACGACGGCGACATCCTCACAGCTGCGGGAAGCGCGGCCGCGCTCGATCTCGGACTGCACGTGGTCCGCCGCGACCACGGCGCGGAAGTCGCCAACTCCGTCAGCCGGCGACTGGTCTTCGCGGCCCACCGGGACGGCGGGCAACGGCAGTTCGTGGAACGGCCGTTGCCCGACCTGCCCGACGAGTCGCTGTCGCCGGTGCTGGCCTGGGCGCAGGAGCGGCTGGACCTGCCCCTCACGGTGGCGGACCTCGCAGGGCGCGCCGCGGTCAGCCCGGCGACGCTGCATCGCCGCTTCCGGGCGCAGTTGGGGACGACACCGTTGACGTGGCTCACCGGGGAACGGCTCGCCCTGGCCTGCCGACTGATCGAACGGGGCGAGAACCGCTTCGAGCTCGTCGCCCGCCGGAGCGGACTCGGCACCGCAGCCAACCTGCGCGCGTTGATGCGCCGCGAGACCGGCATCACCCCGTCCGCCTACCGGCGGCGGTTCGGCCCCGAGGCCACCTGACGGCGATGCACCTGACGGCGGTGCGCCTGACCGCGATGCGCCTGACCGCGATGCGCCTGACCGCGATGCGCCTGACCGCGGTGCGCCTGACGGCGGTGCACCTGACGGCGGTGCCTCAGGCTGCGGACTCCAGCGCGGTGAGGTCGTCCTGGGTGAGGCGGATGGCCCCGGCCGCGATGTTCGCCTCCAGGTGGGCCGGGTCGCCGGTGCCGGGGATGGCCAGGACGTGCGGTCCCTGCGCGAGGGTCCAGGCCAGCCGGATCTGCTGAGGCGTCGCCCCGTGGGCCTTCGCCACCGCCAGCACCTCGCTGCTCTCCTCCGCGTTCGTCGGATCCGGCGCGGCCCCGGAGGCCCGCGCCCCCGCGATCGCGAAGAAGGGCACGAACGCGATGCCCGCCTGCCCGCACGCGTCCAGCACCTCGACCGCGTCGCGGTGTCCCAGGCTGAACCGGTTCTGCACGGCCGCCACCGGCGCGATCGCCCGGGCTTCGGCCAGTTGAGCCGACGTCACATCCGAGACTCCGAGGTTCCGGACCAGCCCGGCCTCCCGCAGCTCGGCCAGCGCGCCGAAGTGCTCGGCGATCGACTCCCACCCCATCTTGCGCAGGTACACCAGGTCCAGGTGGTCGCGGCCGAGCTGGCGCAGGTTCTCCTCGACGTCGCCGCGCAGCTGGTCCGGTCGAGCCGCGGCGGACCACTCCCCGCCGCGGTCCCGGCGCGGACCCACCTTCGTCGCGACCAGCACCTCGTCGCCGAACGGGGCGAGCGCGGCGTTGACGATCTCGTTGGCCGAGCGCAGCGACGAGAAGTAGAAGGCGGCGGTGTCGACGTGGTTCACACCGAGCTCGACGGCACGGCGCACGACCGCGATCGAGGTCTCGCGATCGCGCGGCACCCCGCCGTGGAAGGCCTCGGTGCCGGTCAGGCGCATCGCGCCGAAGCCGAGGCGGTGCACGGTGTGCTCGCCGAGCCGGAAAGTCCCCGAGTCCGCGGCGGTCGGCGAGGGGGCAACGTGGGATTCGGAGTTCTTCGAAGTGGTCACGGGGACTTCTATCACCCCCTTCGGTCACGGACCAATACCGCGCACCGGAGCAGATCGTCCGTCGCTCCGCGTCGGGTCCTCAGCGCAGGTGCGGAAAGCGGAACTCGGTACTGCTGGTGAACCGTCCGCCGGGCCGTAGCACGGTGCTCGGGTACCCGGGCCGGTTGGGTGAGTCGGGGTAGTGCTGGGTCTCCAGGCAGACCGCTCCGTGCCGGGCGTAGGGCTTGCCCTCGACTCCGCTCAGGCTGCCGTCGAGGCCGTTGCCGGTGTAGACCTGGATGCCCGGCTCGGTGGTCCACACCTCAAGGCACCTGCCGCTGCCGGGGTCACTGAGCCGGGCGGCCCGGCTCAGGGCGCCGGGGGTGGACGGCGGTTCGAGGATCCAGCAGTGGTCGTACCCTTCGGCGTCCCGCAGCTGCGGGTCGTCCTCGGTGATGCGCCGACCGAGCGGGGTCGGCTCGGCGAAGTCGAAGGGCGTGCCGGCAGTGGGCGTGGAGGGGCCGTAGGGGATCGCGTCCGGTGAGACCGGCAGGTATGCGTCGGAGTCCAGCGCCAGCCAGTGGCCCAGGACATCGCCGGAGCCGGCCCCGGCGAGGTTGAAGTACGCGTGGTGCGTGAGGTTGAGCACCGTGGTGCGGTCGGTGCGGGCGGTGTAGTCGAGCCGCAGCGTCCCGGCGACGTCGAGGGTGTACCGGACGCCGACGTCCAGCGCGCCGGGGAAGCCCATATCGCCGTCCGGGCTGCGGAGTTCGAGCTGCAGCGAGACCTCGCCGGATTCGGTCCCGCCGGGACGGGCGTGCCGCACCCGGCGGTGGAAGCCCTCCGGCCCGCCGGGACGGGCGTGCCACACCCGGCGGTGGAAGCCCCCCGGCCCGCCGTGCAGGGCGTGTCCGCGGTCGTTGACGGGCACCTGGTGCTCGTGGCCGTCGAGGCTGAACCGGCCGTGCGCGATCCGGTTGGCGTAACGGCCCACCACCGCACCGAAGTACGGGCTGACCTCGGCGTACTGCGTGACCGTCGGGAGGTTGAGCACCACACTGGCGGGTCGGCCCTCCGCGTCCGGGACGGTCAGCTCGTGCAGGACCGCTCCATAACTGAGCACGGCAGCCCGCACACCCTGTCCCGAGTCCAGGATCCAGCGGGTCACGGGTGTGCCGTCCGGGGCGCTGCCGAACGGCGAACTGATCAGTGCGGGAGGCGACATGGGATCCTCGGTGGGCGTGAGGAGGGTGGGCGGACGACCGTGCTCACGTGGCAGCGGGGGGAACTGCGCGCCCGGCCACGACATCGCCGCGCCCCTGGGTCGGGCCCCCGGTGGCGGGCGGGCCGCCCCCGCGGCCGGTCGTGGACTCCCGCACCACCAATCGATGGCTCGGCACGAATCGGCGCGAGTGCCACGACTCCGCGTCCTTGCCCGCAGTGATCCGCTCGACCAGTCGGTCCACCGCGAACCGCGCGATCGCGGTCTTGTCCGGCGCGACCGTGGTCAGTGACACCGCTGCGTAGCGGCCCTCCTCGATATCGTCGAAGCCGACCACCGCGATGTCCTCCGGCACCCGCAGGCCGTGTTCGGACAGCACCCGCATCGCGCCCAGCGCGATCAGATCGTTGTAGCAGAAGAGCGCATCCGGCAGCTCTCCGCGTGCGAGCAGTTCGGATATCGCGGCGGCGCCGTCCCGGCGGTCGTAGCCCTCGGTCGCCACCACCATCGACTCCCGCGGGGCGCCGCCGGCCGCCCTGATCTCCTCGCGCCAGCCGCGCAGCCGCAGATGGGCCGGCTGGCGCGCGCTCTCGTGCCGGGCCCCGAGGAAGGCGATCCGGCGCCTGCCGAGGTCCAGCAGGTGCCGGACCGCGACGCGCGCGGCCTCCACGTTGTCGATGGCGACATGGTCGTAAGGGGCGGTGTACTCCCGTTCGCCCAGCAGCACCAGCGGAGGACCCTCCTGACGGTCCAGCAGGTCCTCGTTCTCCAGCTGGATCGGGCTCAGGATCAGCCCGTCGATGATGTGCGAGCGGAAGCCCCGGGAGACCAGCACCTCCTTCTCACGCAGGCCGGCGGTGTGGTCGAGAAGCACCGTGTGGTCGTGCTGTGCGGCCGCGTCGATCACGGCTCCGGCCAGATCGGCGAAGTAGGGATTGGCCAGCTCGGGGACGGCCAGCGTGATGATTCCGGTGCGCCCCTTGCGGAGATGACGGGCCGTCAGATTGGGCCGGTAGCCCAGCTCCTCGATGGCCTGCTGTACCCGGCTGCGGGTCTCCGGGCGGATGTGTGGATAGTCGTTGACGACATTGGACACGGTCTTGACTGAGACGCCGGCGCGCTGCGCCACGTCCTTGAGGCTGACGCCCACGGCGCTGTGTTCCTCTTTTTCCGACCACCCGGTCAGGGCAGTTGCTGGGTCCGGCTGAGCAGGGTCTGCAACAGCACCACCGCGGCGAGGAACCCGCCGTTGACGGTATCGGTGAACGCCGAGCCGTACTGGGAGAAGTGACTGTCGATCAGATTGTGTATGACGCCCAGCAGCAGGACGCCGCTGAGCGTGCCGCCGACGGAACCGCTGCCGCCGGTGAGCAGGGTACCGCCGATGACCACCGAGGCGATCGCGGTGAGTTCGTAGCCCACGCCGATGGTGGTCACCCCGGACTGGAGCCGGGCGGCGCCGAGTGCTCCGGCCGCCGCCGCCAGGGTGCCGGAGAGCAGGTAGACCAGCACCTTGGCGCGGACCACCGGGAGGCCCATCAGCACGGCGGCGTTCTCGTTCCCTCCCATGGCGGTGAGTGTCGCGCCGAAGCGGGTCCGGGCCAGCAGCAGCGCGCCCAGGGCGAAGAACACCGCGAGAATGACCAAGGGCACCCAGGTGCCCGCGCCCAAGCTCGCGAAGAACGAGTTCTTCGGCACGATATAGGTGGTGGCGCCCTCGTTGCTCAGCGCCTGCATCAGGCCGCGTGCACCGAGCAGTCCGGCCAGGGTGACGATGAACGGTGCCATCCGCGCGCGGGCCACCAGCAGCCCCTGCACCCCGCCCCAGGCCGCACCGACGACGAGCGGAAGGACGATCGCCAGGGCGCTGCCGCCGTGCTGAGCGCCGTAGGCACCGAGTACTCCGCCGAGCGCGTACATCGAGCCGACCGAGAGGTCGATTCCGCCGGTGATGATGACGAAGGTCATGCCCAGCGCGAGCAACCACACGAAGTTGTTGCCGACCAGAATGGTGCTGATATTGCCCCAGGTCGGAAAGGCGGAGGAGGTGATCGAAGCGATCGCGGCGACCAGCACGAGGACGGCCGGCGCCCCCCTGCGCTGGAGCTGGTAGGCGAGTTGCTCGCTCAGCGGTGTCGGAGCGGGCCCGGGCCCGGGCGCGGGTGAGGGCTCGGGCGGCAGCGCGGTGGGCTGCAGGGCGGTGGGACTCATCGGGTACCACGCTCCTGGGCGGCGTACACGGCGAAGCAGATGATGACCGCCTCGATGATCTGCTGGTAGGACTGATAGACGTTGTGCTGCTGCAGTACGGCCGCGATCAGCTGCATGAAGAGCGCCCCGGCCACCGTCCCCAGGACGCGCACCCGGCCGCCGGTGAGCGGGGTGCCGCCGACCACGACCGCGGTGATCGCGCTCAACTCGTAGTTGAGGCCCACGGTCGAGGGATCGGACTCCGCGGAGTAGCCGACCAGCATCAGCCCGGCGAGCGCGGCCAGCACACCCGAGATGACGTAGACCGTGACCAGCACCCTGCGCACCGGGAGCCCGGCCAGTCGGCTGGCCTGCCGGTTGTCCCCGATCGCGACCAGCTGCCGGCCGAAGGTGGTCCGCCGCACCAGCAGCGCGACCAGGGCGACACAGCCCGCAGCGACCCAGGTCATCACCGGGACGCCGAGAAAGTTCCCGATCCCGAGGGTGGCCACCGCGCCGTCGGTGACCGGCTTGCCCGAGTTGCCGTTGATGATGTTGGCAAGTCCGCGCAGACCGATCATCAGGGACAGGGTGGCCACGATCGGTTGGACCCGGACGAAGGCCACCATCGCGCCGCCCAGCGCACCCGAGACCGCTCCCACGAGCAGGACGACCGCCAGCATGCCGACGAAGCCGTAGCCGAGGTAGAGCGGGGCGACCGCGGCCGCCAGCGCGATCACCGCGCCGACCGAGAGGTCGATGCCCTCGGTGCCGATCACCAGGGCCATCCCCAGCGCGACGACCAGCACCGGGGTCACCTGGAGCAGTTGGGCGCGAATGTTGCCGATGCTGAGGAAGGAGGTGTTCAGCACCACGGCGACCGCGAAGAGCAGGACCAGCGCGGCGTAGACGCCGTATTCCTGGAGCAGATGGCGTGTCCGGGCGCGGTCCAGGGCCGCGCCGCCCCAAGTGATGCTGCTCATTCCCGGTGCTCCTTGCGGTCCTTGTGACCCTCGGGCCCTGACTGCTCCTCGGGCCCCGGCTGCTCCTCGTGCTCGGGAGCTGCGTACTCGGCGTACTCGGCGTCCTCTGGGTGGGAAGGCGCGGTGGCCAGCGCGTCGAGCAGGCGTTGTTCGCTGACCCCCTCGCCCTCCAACTCGCCGACCACCCGCCCGTCCTTGAGGACGACGACCCGGTTGGCGCCCTCGATCAGCTCCTCCAGATCGGAGGAGATCAGCAGCACCGCCAGTCCGTCCCGGGCCAACTCGTCGATCAGCGCCTGAACTTCGGCCTTGGCACCGACGTCGATGCCCCGGGTCGGCTCGTCCAGCAGCAGTACCTCGGGGTTGAGGCACAGCCAGCGCGCGAGCATCACCTTCTGCTGGTTGCCGCCGGAGAGGTCGCTGACCTTCTGGTCCGGTCCCGAGGTCTTGATCCGCAGCCGCTGTATGAAGAAGTCGACGATCTCGTCCTGCCTGGTCCGGGAGACCAGGCAGGCCCGCGACAGCCGGGGCAGCGCGGCCAGCGAAATGTTCTCGCGCACCGAGAGGTTGGGGATGATGCCCTCCACCTTGCGGTCTTCGGGAAGCATCACCACCCCGGCCCGGATGGCGGCGGCCGGACTGCGCCGACGCAGAGGGCGTCCGGCCACCTCCACGGTTCCCGCCTCCGTCGGCAGCGCGCCGACCACGGCCTTGGCGGTCTCGCTGCGTCCGGCGCCGAGCAGACCGCCGAGTCCGACCACCTCGCCGGGGTGGATCTCCAGCGAGACGTCGTGCAGGCGGTGCCGGACCGCCAGGCCTTGGGCGCGTAGCGCCGGGACGCCCTCGCGCTGCCGGTGGCGGGCGGTGTCGAAGGCGGTACTGCCCTTGTCCCGGACGGAGGACATCTCGCGGCCCAGCATCAGCGAGATCAGCCTGAGCCGCTCCAGTCGGGCCATCTCGCCGGTGTGCACGATCTCGCCGTCCCGCATCACCGTGACCCGGTCGCAGATCTCATAGAGCTCGTCCAGCCGGTGGCTGACGTAGACCACCGCGATCGACTGCCGCTTGAGCTCGCGGATGACCGAGAACAGCGTCGCCACCTCGCGCGGCTCCAGCGAGGAGGTCGGCTCGTCCATGATGACGACCCGGGCCTCGATCTGCACCGCACGGGCCAGCGCCACCATCTGCTGGGCGCCCAGGCCGAGCGTGCGCAGCGGCCGGGTGACGTCCACCTCGACGCCGTAGCGGGCCAGTGTCTCGGCGGCCTCCCGGTTCATCCGGCGCACGTCGACCAGGCCGAAGCGGCGCGGCTCGCGTCCCAGGTAGAGGTTGCGAGCCACCGACATCAGCGGGACGAGGTTGACCTCCTGGTAGATCGTGGAGAGTCCGGCCGCCTGCGCCTCCAGCGGGTTGCCGAAGTGCCGTTCCTCGCCCGAGAACCGGATCCGGCCGGCGTCCGGACGGTAGACGCCGGTGACCACCTTGATCAGGGTGGACTTCCCGGCGCCGTTCTCGCCGATCAGCGCGTGCACCTCGCCGGGGCGCAGCTCGAAGTCCACCCCGCGCAGGGCGTGTACCCCGGCGAAGCTCTTGCTCACCCCGACGACCTCGAGCACGCGGTCGCTGCGGGCGGCGGGGTCCTGCTGGACCACGGTTCCTCCTCCTTGTGACGGCGGGTCAGTAGACGTTGCCGCTGGACAGCGCCGTCCTGGCCAGGGAGGCGTTGTCGAAGTGCTGGTCCTTGATGATCACGTTCGCCGGGACCCCGGTGCTGCTGTAGAAGTTCTGCAGCGACTGGAAGGCGAGCGGCCCGAACCGCGGGTTTGTCTCGATGTCGGCGGCCATGGTGCCGTCGGAGACGTCCTGGACGGCCTGCTGAATTCCGTCGATGGAGACGATCTTTATGTCCTTGCCGGGGACCTTCCCGGCCGCTTTGATCGCCTGGATCGCGCCGAGCGCCATCTCGTCGTTCTCCGCGTAGACCGCGCTGATGCCCGGATGGGCCTGCAACAGCTGCGCCATGACCTGCTGTCCGGTCGTCTCCGCGAACTGGCCGGTCTGCTGCGCGACCACCTTCATGTTGGGGTACTTCTTGAGCTCGTCGGTGAAGCCGCTGGTGCGGTCGGTGGCGACGTTGTTGCCCGGGGTGCCGGTCAGGACGGCGATCTGGGCCGTACTGCCGGTGGCCGTGGCGAGGTCGTCAGCGGCAGCCCTCGCCTGCCCGCTGAAGTCCGAGCCGATGAACGAGATGACGTTGGAGCAGGCGGTGCCGGCCGTGCGGTCGATGGTGAGCACCGGGATCTTCTTGGACTGAGCCTCGGCGAGCGCGGGGGCGAGCCCGTCGGAGTTCTCCGGGGCCACGATCAGCGCCTGCGCACCTTGTGCGATCAGCGATTCGATCTGCGAGTTCTGCGCATTGACGTCGGCGTTCGCGTTGGTCTGCAGCAGGGTGACGCCGAGCTTGCCGGCCTCGGCCACGATGCTGTCGGTCTCGGTGGCCCGGAACGGGTTGGTGGTGGACTCCGACTGCGAGAAGCCGATCTTCGTGCCCTTGCCGATGGTCAGCTTCGGCACGCCGCTGCCGCCGTAGTTCTGGTAGGTGCAGGCGGGGCCTGCCGATCCCGTGGCGGCGACCGTCTGCTGGGCGTTGGCGGTGTTGTTGACGGTCGCACCTGAACCTGAACTCGCGGTCGACGAGCCTGCGTTGGTGCAGGCAGTGGCGATCAGGCAGAGGCCGGCGGTCAACGCCGCGGCGATGGCGGCTCTGGTGGGGCGCGGGACGGCGTTCATGTGCCGATCACATCCTCGTCCGTTGTGGGGCTGCGGGAGGAGCAGGGTGGGTACGGGAAGCGGCACGGCCCGGTCGCCGCCCGCAATTCCAACGATGTAGAGGACACTCGGGGATGGGAACCAGGACTGTCAAGGCTTGGGCACCGCTTCTGGTCGACGCCGGTCCGACGTGAGGAACCGTCCACCGGCCTCACGGCCGCCGCCAACTTTGGGTGTCATTGGCGGGAATGACATCGGGCCAGACATAACCTCGCAGGTAAACGCCTTGAGTTGACCGCACGTCACCTGATCCCACAGACAACGCCCGGGTCAGGAACGGGGGTTCGGAGGGGTTCGGCGAGCTCCACTGCGACGCGAGGGGTGGACAGAGCACCCGGGGCGTGCTGTCATTCCGATGCTCCATTTCCAACGTTGTGACCGCAGCGCCCACCGGGTGGCGAACCGTTCCCCGTCGGACCCAGGGGCCGAGTATCCGTCAGTGGCTCTACGCAGCAAGCCAACTGACTGAGGATCAGCGCGCTGGGTCGGCCGAGCCGCCCGTTTTCGACGCCCGTCACTTCCGAGCTGTCCACAGTCCTGTCCCACCCGCAGTCCTGGAGGAAGCCATGACCAACCACACTGATCCGACTCCCGGGGATCAGACCGAGGGCGGCGTCAGCCGCCGCGGACTGTTCCGCTGGACGGGCGCGGCCGGGCTCGGGGTCAGCGCCGCGGTTCTGCTGCCGGGCGTCGCCCAACCCGCCGCAGCCGCAGCCGCGATCGGGGCAGCGGTTCCGGCAGCGGGCGGAGACGGTTCGCGTGCGCAACTCCCGGGCTTCGACCCGGTCAGGCCGCCGGCCGTGCCGCTGGCCACCCGCTCCCCGTACCTCAACACCTGGCTCACGTCGGGCAACACCAGCGGCGCCTGGCCCTCCTTCTGGACCGGGCACACCACCGCGATGGTCGGCATCGCCCTCGTCGACGGCACTCCCTTCCTCTTCCTGGGCTCCCCCAACGTCGCCGGCCTGGGACCGCGCGGCATGGTGCAGCAGAACCTGACGCTGACCGCCACCCGCTCGCAGTACGTCTTCGCGGCGGCCGGGGTGGAGCTCACGTTGACCTTCCTCTCCCCGGTCGAGCCCGGCGACCTGCGCCGGCAGTCGATGCCGCTGTCCTACGTCACCGCGGCGGTGCGCAGCACCGACGGTGCCGGCCACCGGGTCTCGCTGTACTTCGACATCTCCGGCGAGTGGGTCCACAACGACACCGGCACCCAGATCGGGTGGGCTCAGAACCAGGTTCGGGGACCGGGCGGAACGGCTGTCACCTCGCTCTCCTGCACCCCGGCCACCCCCCAACCCCTGGCCGAGAACGGCGACATGGCCACCTGGGGCACCGTGGTCTTCAGCGCTGCCAACCAGTCCGGCCTGACCTGGCAGATCGGCGCGGACACCGCCGTCCGGGGCGCGGTGCTGGCCAACGGCAAGCTGGGCGACACCTCCGACACCAACCAGCCTCGCGCCATCAACGACAACTGGCCGGTCTTCGCCTTCACCTTCGATCTGGGAACCGTGGGCGCGACCCCCGCGAGCGCCGCGCTCTCCCTCGGCCATGTGCGCGAGCCCGCCGTCAGCTACCTCGGCACCCCGTTGCCCCCGCTGTGGCGCTCCTACTGGTCCACCTGGCAGGACATGGTGGGCTACTTCCACTCGGACCTGGCCGCGGCGCAGGATCGCACCGCCGCTCTGGACGGGAAGATCCGCAATGAGGCCACCGTGGTCGGCGGCCACCAGTACGCCGCGCTCTGCGCGCTGGCACTGCGTCAGGCCTATGCCGGCACGGAGCTGGTCAGCCGGAACGGCACGCCCTGGGCCTTCCTGAAGGAGATCTCCAGCGACGGCAATGTCTCCACCGTCGACGTCACCTACCCGGCGCTGCCGGTGTTCTGCTACCTCGACCCGCAGTACCTGGGCCTGCTGCTGGCCCCGCTCCTGGAGTACCCCGAGCACGGCGGCTGGCCGAAGACCTTCGCCGAACACGACCTCGGGTCCCACTACCCGAACGCCGACGGGCACAACGACGGCAACGAGGAGGACATGCCGGTCGAGGAGTCGGCGAACATGCTCATCATGACCGCGGCCTACCTGGGCCGGGTCGACGCCGCCACTGCCTCGTCCTTCGCCACCACCCACTACACGATCCTCAAGCAGTGGGCGGACTACCTGGTCGCCAACGCCCTTGACCCGGGCTACCAGAACCAGACCGACGACTTCACCGGCTTCATCGGCCACAGCGTCAACCTCGCCCTCAAGGGGATCCTGGCGATCGGCGCCATGGCCCAGGTCTCCAAGGCGGCCGGCAAGTCGGCGGACGCGACGAGCTACCGGGCCACCGCCACCTCGTACATCGGCCAGTGGGCGACCAAGGCCCAGGACCCGAACGCCGCCCACCTCAAGCTCGCCTACGACCAGCCGGGCACCTGGAGCCTGAAGTACAACGGCTACCCGGACGCACTGCTCGGCCTCGGGCTCATTCCGGAGTCGGTGGCCCGTCAGGAGGCGGCCTGGTACCTGAGCCAGAGCAACCAGTACGGGATACCGCTCGACATCCGGCACTCCTACACCAAGGCCGACTGGGAGATGTGGACCGCGGCATGGCTGCGCGACTACCCGGTGAAGGACTACCTCATCGGCGCGCTCTACGACTTCGTCGACACCTCCCCTTCGCGGGTGCCGTTCACCGACTGGTACGACACCATCTCCGACCAGCAGAACGGTTTCCAGGCCAGGCCGGTGGTCGGCGGGATCTTCGCGCTCCTGAGCCTGGGCCGCCAGGGCGCCACCGGGTGATCTCTTCCGTCGCCGACGATGTGACCTTGAAGGAAACGATCGTGCACAAATCTCGCATCCACGGAAAGCGCCTGCCGTTCACGGCCTCCGCGGCCGTACTCGCGCTTCTCGCCGCCTCGGCCCAGGCTGCCCAGGCTGCCCAGGCCGCCCAGGCCGTGGGGAGCGCAACGTCCGCACCGCGCGCGGTCGTGGACGGCCACGCCCGGTTCGAGGTACTCAGCCCGACCCTGATCCGCCTGGAGTATGCGGGCGACAACGACTTCCAGGACGGCACCACCTTCAACGTCGTCAACCGCGACCAGCCACCGACCCCGTACCGGACCTGGACCAAGGACGGCTACCGCTACCTCGCGACCTCCGCGGAGACCCTCTCCTACAAGGAGGGGAGCGGCCCCTTCACCCAGGACAACACCGCGGTCCGGCTGCGCGTCGGGGACCAGGAGGCCACCGCCCACCCGCTGTTCGGCCAGACCGCGCCGGACTGCGCCTTCGGGGTGCTGTGCGAGGCGGAGGACGGACTGCTGGCCGGAGGCGCCACCGTGGCGGACGACCACACCGGCTATACCGGCGGCGGTTTCGTGGCGGGCATCGAGGGAACAGGGGCCTCGGTCAGCTACCGGATCACCGGCGTCCCGGCCGCCGGTGACTACTCGCTGGCCATGCGCTACGCCAACAACCAGGGCAGTGACGGCCAGACCACCACCCGCACGCTCACCGCCGAGGTCGGCGCGGCGGCGCAGGCGCGCTTCAGCCTGCCGCCCACCGCGGACTGGAACACCTGGGCCACCGCCCAGGTCACCGTGCACCTCGCGGCCGGCGACAACACGGTGACCATCGCCGAGGCCGCGGGCGACTCCGGAAAGGTCAATATCGACAGCCTGGCCGCCACCCCGGTCGGCGCGGCCTATCCGCCGCCGGGCCCGACCCAGCCGTCCGCCGTGCTCGGCGGCTACCGGCGCGCGCTCGACGGCCAGTCGGGCTCCTCGCCGCTCGCCCCCGGCCTGCTCTCCCGCAATGGCTGGTACCTCCTCGACGACTCCACCACCGCGCTCTTCGACCAGGCGACCGACACGGTCACGCCGCGCCCCTCGCACGGCGGACTCCCGTACCAGGACGGCTACTTCTTCGGCTACGGACTCGACTACCAGCAGGCCCTGCGCGATCTGCGCTCCCTCACCGGACCGGACGTGATGCTTCCGGAGTCGGCATTCGGCGTCTGGTTCTCCCGCTACTACCCCTACACCACCGCCGACTACCAGAACTCGCTACTCCCCGCCTTCCGCGCACACAGCACTCCGATCGACAACCTGGTGGTGGACACCGACTGGAAGTCCCCAAACCAGTGGGACGGGTGGAACTGGAACCCCGCCCTCTTCTCCGACCCCCAGGCCTTCCTCAACTGGGCGCACGGCCAGGGCCTGACGGTGGCCATGAACATCCACCCCAGCATCAGCACCTCCGACCCGCAGTACGCCGAGGCGCAGGCGATCGCCAAGGGCAAGCTCGCCTGCTCCGGCGGCACCTGCACCTTCGACTGGTCCGACGCCGACCAGCTCAAGGCCTACTTCGCGCTCCACCAGCCCTTCGAGCAGCAGGGCGTGGACGAGTGGTGGCTGGACTGGTGCTGCGACAACAGTGGGGTCAGCACCCCCGGCGTCACCCCGGACACCTGGATCAACGACCAGTACGCCGCCGACGGCGACGCCCGCGGCCAACGCGGCTACGCCTTCTCCCGGATGGGCAGTTCGCTGACCGCGTCCGGCTACTCCGGCTCGACGCCGCTGCCCACCGGCCCCTGGGCAGAGCACCGCTACACCCTTCAGTTCACCGGTGACACCTACGCCACCTGGAACATGCTGGCCTTCGAGGCAGAGTTCACCGCTGACGAGGGAGCGGCGATCGGGCTGCCGTACGTCTCCGACGACATCGGCAGCTTCCACGGTGGCCACGACCCGGACGACCTCTACGCCCGCTGGGTCCAACTCGGCGCCTTCCAGCCGGTGCTGCGGCTGCACTCCGACCACGGCGACCGACTGCCCTGGGAGTACGGCAGCGCCGCCGAGGCCTCCGCGGAGAAGTTCCTGCGGCTGCGCGAGGCACTCGTCCCCTACACCTACTCGCTGGCCGAGCAGTCCGTGCAGACCGGGCTGCCGATGGTGCGCGCGATGTACCTCGACTATCCCGCCCAGCCCGCCGCGTACACCCACCCCGACCAGTACCTCTACGGCGACGGCGTGCTGGTCGCCCCGGTCACCACCGCGGACGACGCGGCCGGCCAGGCCACCACCACCGTGTGGTTCCCGCCGGGATCCTCCTGGACCGACTACTTCACCGGTCAGACCTACCAGGGCGGAACCACCGCGCAGATCGCCACCGGACTGGACACCATGCCGGTCTTCCTCAAGTCCGGCGCGATCCTGCCGCAGCGCACCGACTACGTGGACAACAACGCCCAACATCCACTCGACCAGGTCACCCTGAACGTCGCGGCCGGCGGCAGCGGTTCCTTCAGCCTCTACGAGGACGCCGGCCAGGGGCACGGCTACCAGCACGGCGAGTACACCACCACCAGGCTGGCCACAGCCACCCACGGGGCCACCACCACCGTCACCATCGCCCCACGGCAGGGAAGTTACCCCGGGGTGGTGACCACCCGCCGCTACACCGTGCGGGTCTCCGGCCTCGCCGCCGCGCCCACCCGGGTGATGCTGGACGGCCGCCCGCTGACCGGCTGGACGTACGACCCGGCCACCCACTCGGCGACCATTCCGCTGCCCGCCCAGTCCACGTCGGTGGGTGCCACTCTCATGTTCTCCTGACCCTCCGAGGGCCCGTGGCGAGCGGCCGCCCGAGGGTTCCGAGGAACCGCCTCCCGAGGGTTCCGAGGACCCTGGGAGCCCTCGCCCGGCTCAGAGTTCCCGATCGCCGAGCGGGGCGAAGTGCCGTTCGACGGTGGCGGCGTCGACGTCCTGCAGTGCGGCGGGCTGCCAGTGCGGAGTACGGTCCTTGTCGATCACCTGGGCGCGGATGCCCTCGGCGACGTCCGGGTTGCGCAGCGCCGCGCAGGAGACGCGGTACTCCTGCGCGAGCACGTCCTCCAGCGTCCCGAGCTCCCGTGCCCGGCGCACGGACGCCAGGGTGACCTTGACGGCCGTGGGCGACTTGGCGGTGATCCGCTCGGCCGTCTCCTTCGCCTCCACGACACCGACGGCCAGCAGCCGCTCGACGATCGCCTCCGCCGTCGGCGCACCGTAGCAGTCGTCGATCCAGCCGCGGTGCTCGGCGAGCACCGCGACCGGGGCGTCGGCCGTGTGCCGGGCGAGCGCGGCGGGGACGTCCAGCACGGCCAGGTCGTCCAGCAGCGCGGCCAGCCGGTCGGCGGGGACGAAGTGGTCGGCGAGCCCGCACAGCAGCGCGTCCCCGGCGCCGACCGAGTCCGCCGTGAGCGCCAGATGGGTGCCGAGCTCACCGGGCGCGCGCGAGAGCAGGTAGGTGCCGCCGACGTCGGGGACGAAGCCGATGGCGGTCTCCGGCATGGCCAGCCGGGTCCGCTCGGTGACGATCCGGACGCCGCCGTGCGCGGAGACCCCGACACCGCCGCCCATCACGATGCCGTCCATCAGCGCGACGTAGGGCTTGGGGTAGCGGGCGATCCGGGCGTTCAGGTGGTACTCGTCGCGCCAGAAGTCCTCGGCGGCGCGCGGGTCACCGCTGGTCGCGGCCCGGTGGATGGCGACGATGTCGCCACCCGCGCACAGTCCCCGCTCCCCCGCGCCGGCAATGACGACGGTCGCGACGCTGTCGTCGTGCTCCCATGCGTCGAGCGCGGCGGCGATCTGCCGGACCATGCCGTGGGTGAGGGCGTTGATCGCCTTCGGCCGGTTGAGGACGATCAGTCCGACGTGCCCGCGCCGGTCGGTCAGGACCTGGTCGGTCGGAACCTCGCCGGGCAGAACCTCGCCGGTCTCCGGGGTGACGCTGACGCGCATGATCTCGTTGGTTCCTTCCAGGGCCGGTGCACCGTACCCGGCACGGTAGCCGCTGCCCACGGGCGTCCGGCGTCCGGGGGCCGGTGGCCGGGGGGCGGGGGGCGGGGCCGGGGGGGCCGGGCCGGTCAACACTCCGTGCGCACCGGCCGCAGGTCAGGACCCCACGTACTCCACCGCGCTGTGGGCGTCCGGCCGGTGGTCCGCGCCCGGGCGCCCGAGGAAGCCCCAGGCGACCTCGTGGACGTGCGCCGGGTCGACCTGCACGTGGGCGATCCACTGGTTCAGCGGGATCGGACCGGTGCGGGAGAAGACCGGGTCGATGACCAGGACCCCGCTCGCGGTCGTCACCGAGGCCGCGACGTGGTGGTTCCACTGGTGGTCCGCGTGCAGCCGGGTGCCCGAGGATGTGGCCCACTGCTTGGCGAGGTGGTGGGCGGCCATTGCCGGGTGGTGTGCCGCGATCGCCCGGCAGATCGCGTGGGCCCGGTCCTCACAGCCGTCCTCGCCCACCTGCGCGCCCGCGGTGCCGAAGGCGGGCACGAGCTCGGACCACATGCCCTGGAGGGTCTGTGCGGTCGGCGGACCGTCCGAGGGGAAATCGTCCTCCAGGTAGTCGAGCTGATCCTGGAGCAGCTTCAGGTAACTCTTCCTGGCCGGGCTGTCGGGCTTCGTGTTGACCAGCCGGACGGCCTCGTGCGCGGTCCTGACGGACCGCAGGGGAAGCAGGTTCCGCACCAGGGAGATGATCGCCAGCCGGTCCTCGAGCATGTCCCGCCGGGGCCCGAAATAGCCGTCGTTGTCCATGCCCTCCAGCAGTTCGACCGTCTTGGCCTGCTGGCGGTCCATCGCGGCGACGACCTCCCCCGAGAGCGGTTCGCTGGTCTCTTCCTCCGACGACGAGAGCTCCTCGGACGACGACCCGGCCTCCCGGACGTGCTTCGCGGGCCCCTGCTCCTCGGGCGAGCCGGTCCTCCTGCGCTTGCCGCCGCCCTGCGCCTCCATGCGCTGGATCACCGCGGTGACAGCCGCGTTGCCCGCGCTGCCGTGCAGGGCCAACAGGGACGACTCAGAGGTCGACTGCGGCGCCGGGGCGCGCCTCGGCGCGCGGGCCGATCCCTGCGCGTGGGTCTCGTCAGGTGCCGACCGGCGCATCGCAACCACTCTCTTCCTCCGCAGACCGCGGGGTGACATCCCCTCATTGTCCCCGAACGGTCAAGGGTGTGTCCCGTCCGTGCGGGCAGACCTTCGGGCAGTCAGCGGCTGGGCCCCGGCGACGGGAGCGGGCGGGTGCGGGCCAGCAGGAGGGCGACGTCGTCGTGGCCGCCGTGGTGGGCGAGGGCGCTGAGGAGCAGGTCGCAGGTCTCCTCCAGGGAGGGGTGGGGCCGGTCGAGGAGGTCGGTGAGGGCGCGCAGCCGGGTGTCGATGTCGTGGTCGCGGGTCTCCACCAACCCGTCGGTGTACAGAAGCAGTTCGTCCCCGACGCCCAGCTTGACCCGGACGTCGTGGAAGGCCGGGACGCCGGCGCCCAGCGGTGTCCCCGTGGGGAGTTCGAGCAGCCGCGGTGGGTGTCCGACGCGGGTGTGGACCGGGGGCAGGTGTCCGGCGGTGGCCATCGTGCAGCTGGACCGGTGCGGGTCGTAGACGGCGTAGACGCAGGTGGCGATGGTCTCGTCCAGCCCGGAGACGGTGCGGTCGAGGTGGGTGAGCACGGCGGCGGGATCCAGCTCCAGGCCCGCCAGCGTGCGTGCAGCGGTGCGGAGTTGGCCCATGGTGGCGGCGGCGTTGATGCCGCTGCCCATGACGTCGCCGACCACCAGCGCGGTGCGGCCCCCGGTGAGCGGGATGACGTCGAACCAGTCACCGCCGACCTCACCGGCGATGGAGGCGGGCTGGTAGCGGTAGGCCACCTCCAGCCCCGGCGAGGGCGGGGGCCGACCCGGCAGCAGGTGCCGCTGGAGCGTGAGCGCCGCGTGGCGCTGACGCTGGTACCAGCGGGCGTTGTCGATGGCGACGGCCGCCCGGGCGGCGAGTTCGGTGGCGAGCACGCAGTCGTCCTCGGTGAACGGCTCCGGGTTGTGGGTGCGCTTGAGGTCGAGCGCGCCGAGGACCTGGCCCCGGGCGCGCAGCGGGACCGCGAGGTAGGAGTGGACGCCTGCCTGCTTCAGCAGGCCCACCGCGTCCTGGTCGCGGGCGATGCGCGGCAGGTCCCGGTCGGTGACGTGGGCCAGCAGGACTGGACGTCCGGTGCGGGCACAGCGACTGACCAGGCGGGTCGCGTCGTACCGGGCGATCCCGCCGACGGGGTCGGCGGCCAGGGTGGCCGGGGTGGGACTGGCCGCCTTGATGGCCAGGGCCCGGAAGACGGACGGGGTCTCCCCCGTCCTGCCGGTCGCCGTGGAGGTCGGGATGTCGGTCAGGACGGAGTCGAGCACGTCGACGGCGGCGATGTCGGCGAACTCCGGCACGAGGACGTCGGCGAGCTCGCGCGCGGTCTGGTCCAGGTCCAGGGTGGTGCCGATCCGCTCGGAGGCGTCGGCGAGCACCGTCAGCCTGCGGCGGGCCGCGGACGCGGCGGCGGCGGTGCGGTGCTGGTTGGTGACGTCCACGACCGTCACCGCGACGCCGATGACGTACCCCGCGGTGTCCTCCAGCCGGTAGTAGGACGCCGACCAGGCGTGCTCGCTGTCGTCGGCGGGGGTCCGGCCCGTGGTGAACCGGTCCAGGATCGGGGTGCCGGTGGCGAGGACCTCGCGCATCGCGGACTCGATCACGTCGGTGTCCACGAACGGCAGCGACTCGCGGACGGTCCGGCCCAGCGTCTCGGCGGCGGACAGGCCGTTGATCCGCTCCAGCGCCGGGTTGACCAGCACGTACCGCAGGTCGGTGTCGACCACCGCCAGGCCGATCGGGGACTGCTCCACCAGCCGCATCGACAGCGCCAGCCCCCGCTCCAGGTGCCGCAGCGTGGACCGGTCCGAGGCCAGGCCCAGCGCGTAGTGGCGGCCCTGCTCGTCCTCCAGCCGCATGTTGCGGAATTCCGCCAGCAGCGTGGAGCCGTCCTTGCGCCGGACCGGGAAGGCTCCCGCCCAGGCGCCCCCACCGCTCATCACCTGCGCGAACAGCGACGCGACCTCCTCCTGGTTCGGCTCGTCGACCAGGATCTGGAGGGCGGACCGACCGAGGGCCTCGGCGGCCGGGTATCCGTACAGTTGTTCGGCCTGTGGGCTCCACAGCACGATCCGGCCCTCGTCGTCCAGCACGACGGCGGCCACGCTCAGGACGTCGAGCAGGCCGCCGGGCTCCAGCAGCGACTCGCCGGGGCCCCCTGCCGGGCCTCGGCCCTGGCCCCCTCCCGAGCCTCCCGGGCTTGCCGGGCCTCCCGGGCCGGCATCGTGCTCGACACCCATCCGGCCACCTCCAGACCGCCGGACACTCCTACCGGCACCCGGCCTCACTTCCCCACCCCATCGTCCTCCGTCGAGCGCGCCGTGCCAGCTGCTGTGACGAAACGATCCGGCAAGCGGTCCGTCGAGGGACCTGGCAGGTGATCCGTCATTCGGACGCGGCTCCGCCGGGTTCTCGCAGGGCCTGGGTGACGGCCCAGACCACCGAGACGATGGGGACTGCGACGACAGCCCCGATAATCCCCTGCGCGATGGCCCCCGCGACGACCGAGATGGCCACCACGACCGGGTGCAGCCGGACGGCCCAGCTCATGATCAGCGGGTGCAGCAGATGCCCTTCGATCTGGCCGATCACCACGATCAGCGCGAGAACGATGACGGCCGTGACCGGGCCCCGGGTGGCCAGGGCGACGGCGCTGGCCACGGCGAGCGCGACGGGCGACCCGATCAGGGGGACGAAGGTCGCGGCGAACTCCAGCAAGGACAGCGGGAGGGCCAGGGGCACGCGCAGCACGAACAGCGCGATGCCGACCATGATCGCGTTGGTCGCGGACACCAGGATGATGCCGCGGATGTAGCCGGACAGCGTCTGCCAGGCCGCCCGGCCCGCCCGCTGCCAGCCGTCCCGCCGCGCGGGCGCGAGCTGCCCCTCGCCGAACGCCCACATCCGCTCCCCCGAGTGCACGAAGAACACCGAGCAGAACAGTCCCAGGGCGGTGACCGTGACCACCTCGACGGCCTGGCTCGCACCGCTGACCGCGCTCGCCAGCAGACTGCCGCGGTGGGAGCTGACCCAGCTGGAGACCTTGTGCTGAAGACCGGTCAGCGCGCTGGGGTGCACGTGGAAGGGCGCGGCCTCGAGCCAGTGCTCCAGACGGGTGATGCCGGTGTCGAACTGCGCCGCGACCTGCGACGACTCGTCCGAGACCAGGAACCCGGTCGCGGTCAGCAGACCTGCCACCAGCAGCCCGCACAGCAGGTACGAGCCCAGCACGGCCGCAGCACGCGGCATCCACGCGCCGAGGCGGTCGGCGAGGGGACGCAGCACCGCTGTGATCACCAGCCCGAGGAACACCGCCACCGCGACCGACTGGAACCGCGTCAGCAGCAGGTACGCCGCGTACGCCACGACTCCCAGCACCAGCAGCCGCCACGCCCACCCGGCTGCGGTCTGCAGGAAGAGCGGCACCCCCGACGCACGTCGGGAGGTCTGGCCCACCACCGTCCGTTGCCGGTGTCCCAGGGTCGGCTGCCGGGGCCGACGCACGGCGGGCGGCTGCCCGTGCGCGCGCCGTCCGCCCGCGCGACGGCGCTCGGCCGCATCCGCGTCCCCGCCCGGGCCGTCGCCCGAGCCGTCTGCCGCGCCATCGCCACGCGCCTGCCACCACCGACCCACCCGCCACCTCCCTTCCCGCGACCCAGGCCACCCTTGTCACCCTTGTCACCCATGCCATCACGGACCTGACACGCCGACACTTCGGGCGTCCTCCACCACACCGGACGTATCGCCGCGCTTGTACACGAAGTCCCGCGCGCGGCAGCGGAAGGATCCCCGCTCCGGGCCCCGTCCTCCCGCGTCCGTCCGGGTGACGAGGCGACCGACGAGGGACCGACGCGGGGACGGGGGCGGGGACGGGGGCGGGGGCGGGGACCGAGGCGGGCAACGGTTGCCGAGCGGCGCCTGACGACCTGACAGGAAGACCGCAGCCCAGAAGCGTTGGGGCCAGCCGGTGGGGTTCGCCGTGTTTCGTGCGCGTCCTACTCCGGGCATATAAGCGCGGCTGATACACCCGGGGAGGGTCCCCTCGAGTTTCTGTGATTCCTGTGATCCCTGTGATTCCTGTGGAGGTGTGCGATGACCGAAGCCGCCAGATCGCTGTCCCGACGCGGCGCGCTGCTCGCCGGTGCCGGACTGGCTGCCGCTGCGGCGGGGCTCGCGTCCGCCGGACCGGCGTCCGCCGCGTCGCGTCCGGCTGCGCGGGGCGCGCTCACCCGCCTGACGCCGCGCCAGCAGGCCGCACAGCGCGTCGTCTTCTCGTACCCGGGCGCGGCCGTGCCGCAGTCCCTGCTCGACCTGATCGTGCAGGGACTCGCCGGAGGTGTCATCCTCTTCGGCGACAACGTCACCAGCCTCGCTCAGATCACCGCCGCGGTCACCGAGATGAAGGAGGCGCGCCGCCAGAGCCCGGTGCGCTCCCCGCTGCTGGTCATGACCGACCAGGAGGGCGGCGAGGTACGGCGGCTTCCGGGCGGGCCCACGCTGTCGCAGAAACAGATCGGCGAGTCCGCGAACCCGTCGGCCGCAGCCGCCGACGCGGGCCGCCAGGCCGGGGAGCTGCTGCGCGGCGCCGGTGTCAACGTCAACCTGGCACCCGTCCTGGACGTCTTCCGCACTCCCGGCGACTTCGACGACGAGTTCCAGCGCTCCTACAGCTCCGACCCCAGGGTCGCGGCACGCTGCGGCGCGGCGTTCATCCGCGCCCAGCAGGCGCACGGCGTCGCGGCCACCGCCAAGCACTTCCCCGGTCTGGGCAGCGCCACCAAGGAGCAGAACACCGACCTGGGCCCGGTCACCCTGACCGCCTCCCGCTCCGAGCTGCGCAGCATCGACGAGTACCCCTACCCGCCCGCCATCGACGCCGGGGTCCGGCTCGTCATGGTCTCCTGGGCGACGTACACCCACCTGGACCCGGACCGCCCGGCGGGCCTGTCCGAACGGATCGTCAAGGGCGAACTGCGCGGACGACTCGGCTTCGGCGGCGTGACGGTCACCGACGCGATCAACGCCGGAGCGCTCTCCCCCTTCGGGACCGAGCCGCAGAACGCGGTCTCGGCCGCCCAAGCCGGGATGGACCTGATCCTCGAGTGCTCGCGCACCGTGGCGGCGGGCCTGACCGTCGTCGACAACCTGGCGAAGGCGCTGACCGACGACCGCCTGGCCCACAGGGAGTTCGACGCCGCAGTGGCGAGGATCGACGCCCTGCGCTGGACGCTCTCCTGAGCGGGTGTTGACACGGGGTCGGAGGCACTGCCCGCATGGGCAGCGCCTCCGACCCCGGTATCTCGGTATCCTCGGTAATCCTCGGTAATCAGGTGCAGTTGTGCGCACCGCTGGTGCTGGATCCGACCACCACGTCGGCCAGGCCGCCGAGGGCGACGAGGTGGACCGCGTTGACGGTCAGGCCGGGGTCCGTGCCGGGTGTCGGCAGTTGCTCGTTGATGATCAGTTTGGCCCCGCCGGCCAGGTCGATCACGCTGTTCGGCGCGGTCGGCACGGTGACCGGCACGCCCGCGATGGTCAGCGTCAGCGTGGCGCTGCCGTGTGATCCCGTGCAGGTGCTGACCGACGTCGAGGTGACGCCGCCCAGTCCGATCACCGGCAGGCCCGGCAGACCGATCGTGGTCTGCTGCAGGGAGGCGGTCGTCGTCTCCGTGCCGGGGTTCAGGGTCGTGGTCCCGTTGGCGCACAGCGCTGCCGCGTTGATCACCAGGACGCTGACCGTCGCGGTGCACGAGGGCGCGACGCTCCCGGCCTGCGCGGTGCGGATCGGGCCGGTGTCCGGCGTCGGCGGAATCTGCAACGACAGAAGCAGCGCGTTGACCTGCACGGACAGACCGAACGCCCGTCCGGTGAAATACTCCAGCCGGGCCGTCGCTGGGCCGCTGGACGCCAGGTAGAACCCGTCACCGGCGAACGTCGCGGTGACCAGCAGGGTCGCGGTGTCGTTCAGCGGCTGGTTGAGCGTCGGGACGGTGCAGGATACCGTGCCGGATCCGTCGGTGGTGCCGGTGCAGCTCTGCTGCGCGGAGCCACTCCCGATCGCGATGCTCACTGAGCGACCGGCGATCGGCGCCGCACCGTCCTCGCGCAGGACGCCGGACAGCGTCGCCGGGACGCCGTTGGCGAAGTGGGTCGGTCCGGTGTAGGTGAGGGTGGTCTCCTCGCGGGTGATGGTGAACGCAGTGCTGGCATGGCTCGGCAGCGTCTGCGCGGTGCCCGCGTAGTTGGCGGTCACCGTGGTGGAGCCTGCCACCTGACTTGGCATCAGTTGGCAGCTCGCCGAGCCGGTGGCGTCGGTGGTCGCCGAACACGTCTGGCCGGGCCCGCCGTTGCCGAGCGCGAACGAGACGGGCGCACCTGCGACGGGACTGCCGTCGCTGGTCAGGCTTGCGGACGCGGTGAAGGCGTCGTGGTAGTCGGCGGTCTTCGCGCCGGTGTACGTCAGCGTGGACGGCTTCGGACCGATCGGCACGGTGAAGCTGATGGGCGCCGAAGTACCGGTCACCCCTGCGGCGTTGGTCCCGTCAGCCGTGATCTGGTGCGTCCCTGGCGTCAGCAGGTTCGCCGGGATCGGCCAGGAGGCCACCTTGGCGCTGCTACCGGTGTGCTTCACCGGGTCGAGGCTCCAGGTGTATCCGGGCGCGCTCGACCCCGAAGGTGGTCCGGCGAGGCTCCCCTGACCGGGACCGTCGGTTCCGGCGACCACGGTGTTGTCGATGTAGTAGTGCTCGTGCGTCAGGTTCTGCGTCCCGGCACTGGTGTTGTTGTCCACGCTGACGGAGAGCGAGACCGGTCCGGTCAGGGACTGCCCGTTGCTGATGCCGTGAACCGTCAGCGACGGCCCTCCAGGCGGCGGCGGGGGGTTACCGGCCGGGTCGTGGAGCCAGTCGACGCCTTGCATGCCGGGCAACGGCTGGACCACACCTTTGGTGACGGTGATGGTATTGAGGCCGGTCGGGTTGTAGTTCTCGTCCATGACCGTGAGCTTCGCGGAGTGGCTCTGGTCGTAGTTCGCCGAAATGACGATGCCGACATGGCCATCTCCGTTGCGCGCCGTGACGTAGCCGGAGGCGATGACGTCGCCCACCTGGGGCAGTTCAGCGGCGGTGTAGGGCTGGTTGTACCCGTACATAACGAGCTTCTTGCCACTGTTCTTGTCGGTGAGGCCGTTGTACTTCTGAGGGAACCACTTGGCATGGACCACTGGCTGGACCGGGATGCCCCAGGCCAGGAGCGCATATCGAGTGGCAAGCTCCACGCATTGGAACTCGCTGACCAATGGACCACCACCGGGGAAGGACACCTGGGCCTTGGTCCCGACCGTGACACCGTTGATCCAGTCACCGCAGGCGATCAACCCGTCCCAGGAGGTCAGCTGGTGCTCGCCCTGAGCGCGCCGGTTGTCACACATGCCCTCCCACCAGGACGGCGTGGGGAAGGTGCCGTGAACTCCCGCCTGCGTCGCCTGGGACGCGGCCGATGGTGCTCGGGTCGTTCTGGTCGCCGTCGGTGCCTTCGCCGCCGCAACGGCATGGCCGCCGCCCGCAGTTGCCACTGCGGCTGCCGTCGCGGCCTGGCTCGGCGAGCCGGCTAAGGCGATCGCGGCGGCGACGAGCCCGACCGCGAGTCTCGTGACGCGGGCTCTCGTTGCTGATGTCCTCACAGCTTCTCTTCCTCTTGTCAGCGTCCGTTTCGTGAACCAGCGGCGGTGACAAGGCAGGATGAGTCCACACCTCCGACCGTGCGCCCCCCGCAGTGCGCGGCCCGATTCCGGGCAGAGCAGAACATACGTCCGCCGCGAGCGCCACGGAAGGACCGATTTGCACCGTGAAGCGATGCTTCCGGTGTCGGACTGCACAGCGAGCCCACAGGATTTCTGACGGCGCGTCACCCACGCCCCAGGGCGCTCAGGGCAACCCTCACGCCCCGCCCCCACCAGGCATTCGGCCCGTTTCCTCACGCAGCCACCGTCATGACCGACCTCGGGGTCTCCTTGCTGCTCAGCACCCGGTACCTTGGGCGCTTCAGGTCGCCGTCCGTCTAGGCGGCCGACGTGCAAGGGGGGGTTCCACCCATGTCAGTTTCCCGCATACGAAGAAGCCGCCTGGCCGCCCGCGCGGCCGGCACGGTCGGCGCCATGGCGCTCGTCCTGGGTGCCACCGTCGCACCCGCCGGGGCGGCCACGCCGCACAGCGGAACGCCGCACACCGGCGCGGGCCCCGGCACCGCCGTCCCGGACGCGCCGCTCGCCAACACGGCCGGCGGTCCCGTCAGCGGCCCGGTCGACGACGCGGCCGTCGCCAAGGCGCAGGCCGCCGCCAACGGCGGCAGCACACAGGTCGGTACGGCGGGCCTGCCGCAGTCCCATGCGGGGCCGCACAGCAGCGCAGTACGGTCGGTCACGCCGGTGATCCCGGCCCCGACCGGCCCGTACCAGGTCGGCACGGTCAACCTGCACCTGGTCGACAAGACCCGCTACGACCCGTGGGTCCCGACCTTCCCGCCGCGCGAGCTGATGGTCCAGCTCTGGTATCCCACCGTGGCGGCCACCGGCCACCAACTCACGCCTTGGCTCCAGTCCCTGGCAGGAAGCCACTTCCTTGCGAGCTGGAACGTGAGGCCAGGCACCGTGAGCCTGCCGACGACCGCCGGGTACCTGGGCGCGCCGGTGGACACCAAGTTGGGCAAGCTGCCGGTGGTGCTCTACTCGACCGGCTTCCACTCGGACCGCTCGCAGGGCACGACGCTCGCCGAGGACCTGGCCAGCCGCGGCTTCCTGGTGGTCGAGATCGACAGCACCCACGACGCCGAAGAGGTGCAGTTCCCGGGCAACCGGCTGGAGTTGGAGACGGCTGCCAGCTCCAAGTACACGCTCACCGTCCGCTCGGCCGACTCCAGGTTCGTCGTCGACGAACTGGGCCTGATCGCCAAGGGCACCGACCCCGACGTCGACCACGCCCCGCTCCCCGCAGGCCTGGCGGGAGACGTCGACATGTCGCGGATCGGCATGTTCGGCTGGTCGCTCGGCGGCGCGACCGTGGCCACGTCGATGCAGCTCGACCCGCGGATCGTCGCGGGCGCGGACCTCGACGGCGAGCTCTACGGCTCGGTGGTGTCGCAGAACCTCAAGCGGCCGTTCCTCCTCTTCGGCGCCTCGTACCACGACCGTGTGGAGGACGGCAGCTGGGCGACCTTCTGGGCGCACCAGACGGGACCGCGTTACGAGTTGAAGCTGGCGGGCACCGAGCACCTGACTTTCAGCGACTACGCGATCATGTTCGGCCAGGCCGGTGCCCAGTTCGGCCTCAAGCCCGCCCAGATCGAGCAGGATCTCGGCACGCTCAACTTGAACCGGGCCTTCCTGATCGAGCGCACCTACCTGGCCGCGTACTTCGACGTGGCCCTGCACATCAACAACAACCCGCTGATGAACGGGCCGTCCAAGAGCTACCCGGAGATCTCGTTCATCCGCTGACGGTTCCGGTCGACTGACCCACCCGGTCGGCTGACGCCTCGTCCGGAACCGGCCTCCGGGCCGGACGGGGCGTCCCCGGGACGGGCGTCCCCGCAGCGGGGCGTCCGCCGAGCCGGGTGGTAGCCCAAGGTGGCTACGCATCGTCGCGGCGAGGGCGTTCGGCGAGCTGCATCCCCTACGGTCCCCTGTAGGAACACCGCAACAGGACACCGCAACGCGGGAGGGCGCCTCGCCATGATCGATCATGTCTACATCTCCGTCACGGACATCGAGAAGTCGCTGGCCTTCTACCTCGAGGCGCTGAAGCCCCTCGGCTGGCGCGCATTCGGGAACTACGACGCTGCGTCCGGCCCCGCCGACGTCCCCGACCTCTTCGGTCTCGGCGACGACGCCTACGTCTCCGGCACCGGCGTCGGATCGAGCATCTGGCTGCGCCGACGCAATCCCGGCGAGACGGGCCTGTACCTCGGCATTGTGTGCGACACCGACGAAGCCGTGGACGCCGCCTACACCGCCGCGATCAACGCCGGCGGCACCGACGAGGGACGACCGGCAGACCGCACGTACTTCGCCCCCGGCTACTACGCCGCCAACGTCGCCGACTTCGACGGCAACCGCCTGGAGTTCGTCCACAAGGCCTGGAATGCCGCGCGTTAGACCTGCCCGGAACCGGGCGCTCACGGAATGTCAGTGGCGTCCGATACCGTCCCCCGAATGATCGAGCTGGAGTCCCTCCCCGCCACCCGCGACGCCTACGACGCCGTCGCCGCGCGCTACGCGCAGCAGTTCGCCGACACCCTGCGCGACCGGCCGCTGGAGCGGGCGCTGCTCGCCGCGTTCGCCGAATCGGTGCGCGCCGGCGGTGCCGGCGAGGTCGCGGATCTGGGGTGTGGGCCGGGGTATGTCACCGCTCATCTGCGGGCGTTGGGGCTGCGCGCCTCCGGCGTCGACGCGTCGCCCGCGATGATCGGGCTGGCCCGGGAGGCCAACCCCGACATGCGGTTCGACGTCGGCTCGATGGCAGCGCTCGACATCGCAGACGGCGCGCTCGGCGGGGTGCTCTCGCGATTCTCGATCATCCACACTCCGCCGCAGGACCTCCCAGCGGTGGTCGCGGAGTTCGCCCGGGTCCTCACCCCCGGCGGCCAGTTGCTGATCAGCTGCTACGCCACCGACAACCCCGCGATCCGGACGCAGCCCTTCGACCACTCGGTGGTGATGGCCTACCGCTGGTCGCCCGACCATCTGACGGGGATGCTGCGCGACGTCGGGGTGAGCGAGGTCGCCCGGGTGCTGTGCGAGCCGAAGCCCGACGACAAGCGGCAGTTCCAGGAGCTGCAATTGCTGGCCGCCAAGAACTAGGGCCCGTCCGGAGCCTCGAAGGCGGTGGCTCTGCGTGCGGCATAGGAGCGGGTTTTGACCCGGTTTCCGCACACGCGCATGGAACACCACCTGCGGCTGTGGTTCTTCGACAGGTCCCAGAACACCAGCTCGCATGCATGCTCGGCGCAACGCTTGAGGCGGACCGAGTCGCCGGTCGTCCGAATCTGTGTCCAGGCGACGGCGAGGGCCGCCAGTGGCCGGAGCGAGGGCGATAGTTCCGCGCTCGGGGCGAGTGGGGCGGCTTGGATGCTTGCGTGCAGGGGCAGAGTGCGCAGGATTGCGTCGGCCGCGTCGACGAGGGCGACTGCCGGGCTGCCCCCCACGTGTGCGCCGAGCTGTTCGCGGATGCCGGCGCGCAGCACGAGATACTGCTCGTGCGCGTCGGAACTCAGGCGGCGGCGCTCCGTGAGCAGCCCCTGAGTGAGCAGCCAGTCGGTGGTGTGACCGGGCGTGTCCAGAGCGTCGGTGCCGTACTCGAGGTTGAGCGTGTTCGCGAACGCCTCGATCAGCAGCGCGGCCGGTGGCGGTTCGAGCACCCGACGCCTCCTTTCCCGATAGTGGCCGAGCGAGCCCACTCCAGGCGAGATTACACCAGCTATCCCGATTACCGGTTGTCCGTTCGAGGCCTGTCGTGCCAGACTCGCGGCCCGAGCGGTAACCGGTAAAACGGATAGATGGTGGGCGTTTCATGGGTGGGTCGTTGCTCGTCGCCTTCGCGGTCACACTGCAGGCAGTGTCGAACGGGCTGCTGTCCGGCAATCTCAACGGAGCGGAGAGCGTCCTGCTCTCGTTCATCGCCTTCGGCACCTCGGCCCTGGTGTTCGGCGTAACGGCCCGGCTGCGCACGGGCGGTGAGCGCGTACCGCTGCGCGGCCTCCGGCTGCGCATGATGGTGGCGCTCAACGTGGCCACCGCCGTGACGTTCCTCGGCTTCTACTGGTCTCTCTCCGTAGTCCCTGCCCCCTTGGCCGCTGCGGTCGAGACCGGTGTCGGTCCGCTTGCCATAGCCTGCTTCCGCATCCGTCACTCTCCGCCCACCCGCCGCGCGGCCGAACTCGGCCTCGGTGCAGTCGCGCTGACCCTGGCGTTGTCCGTGGGATCGCGCATGGTCTCGACCGGCCGGGGCGAATCCCCGACACTGCTTGTCGCCGGGGTGGGTATCGCCGCGATCGCCGGCTGCTCGGCGGCCGGAATCGCGACCCTCTCGCACCGTCTCGGACAACTCGGTGTCACCCCGGTACAGGTCACGGCGCACCGATTCCATCTCACCTATCTGCTCGCGGCAGTGGTGCTGGCCTTCGCGGGCCACCCCGCCGAGGGCTGGACCGCGTCACGCGTGACGTTCATCGCGTCGATCGAAGTAGTCGGCGCGGCCCTTCCGCTGTTCGTCCTGCAGATCGGCATGCAGCGCACCCCGCCACTGGCCGTAACGCTGATCGCCTCGGCAGTACCCGGTCTCACCTACCTCATGGCGTCACTCGTCGGGCAACAGAACTTCGATGTCCTCACGTTCATACTGATCAACGGAAGCCTCGCCGTCGCCTTCCTCGGCCCCGTCCTCACCGGACGGCTGCCGACTTCCACGGCTACGGCTCGAAGCGGGTCACCAGCTCGCGAACGTACATCAGCCGCCTGATTTGTCCTGAGATGCTCCCCGGTTCGCCCTGGCGAATCTGGCGAATGCCGCGCCACCCCCTCCCGAAGACGCCGGTCGGGGCGGACGCTGGGCGTATGAGCGCAAGCAACAGGTTCGAACACGAGGACGGGACCGAACGCACGGGGTCCGTCCACCTTCCCCGCTCCATCATCGACTGGCTGATCAGCGACGAGGACAGCGAAGCGGACAGCAACGAGGACGGCGACGACGAGCTCGCCTCCGCCGGTCCGTGTCCGGCCAAACCGTCGTCCACCTGACCGCGGCAGAACGCCACGACGCTCCACGCGCCTACGCACGTGCTCGGGACCGTCGCGCGTACCGGACCCAGCGGATGGCCCAGCCTCCGTCGCCGTGTCAGACCTGCCCGTTAGCGTTGTCCTGACAGATCGACATCGGGAGAGCGCATGCCGTACACCGTCGACTTCGTGAACGTGTCCACCACCGGCCTGGAGTCGTCCCCGGTCGCGGAGGCGCTGGCCGGGCTGCGTGCCAACGAGGCGCGTTACTACAAGAACAAGTACGACCACGTCTTCACCGTGACCCCCGCGAGCGAGGATCCGGAGACCCTCGACTGGGTGGACCGCGTCCTGGCCGACGAGCGCGACATCGTCATCGCCTCGCGCCCGCTCGAGGTGACGTCCTTCGAGGTGGACGGGCTGCGGATGGCCTACGTGTTCTACGAGTCCGGCCTGGCGATCAACGTCATGTACGGCGTCGAGCAGGGCGCGAAACGCGCCGTCGGATTCAAGCTCTCCCAGGGCATGGACGTTCCCGAAGAGCTGGCGACCCGCTTCAAGTTCGCCCGCCAGCGGTCCAAACTGGCCGGCGAGATCCGCGGCTCCTTCTTCGTCATCAAGGGCGAGTACTGAGCCCGGACGGCCCGGAGCGCCCGGACCTGGAGCCCCCGGAGCGCCTGGACAGACCGGGGCCAGGCGCCCCGGTCCGCGCCGCCGTGACCAGGGCGCGCCGGGATCCGCTCGTGGCGCAGACCCTGCGCGCGACGCTCGCGGCGACGCTCTCCTACGCCGTCGCCGAGCGGCTCAGCAACCAGCCCGCGCCGCTCACCGCGCCGCTGACGACGCTGCTGGTCGTCCAGGTCACGCTCTACTCGACGCTGACGACGGGCGTGCGACGGGTGGTGTCCGTCGTCGCGGGCGTGCTGCTGGCCATCGGCTTCAGCGCGGTCGTCGGCCTGTCCTGGTGGAGTCTCGGTCTGATCATCCTGGCCGCGCTGGTCCTCGGGCATCTCATCCGGGTGGACGAGTTCGTCAACGAGGTCGCCATCAGCGGCATGCTGGTCCTGGGCGTCACGCAGCTGGCCTCGCAGGCGTGGGACCGGGTGCTGGAGACGCTGATCGGCGCGGGTGTCGGGCTGGCCTTCAACCTTTTTCTCGCGCCGCCCGTGCTGGTGGAGCCCGCCAGCGAGTCGATCGAGGACCTGGCCCGTCGGGTCCGGCAGCTGCTGCTGGCCCTGAGCGAGGAGCTGGACGCCCCCATCCCGGTCGAGCGCGCCGCCGAACGCCTGCACGAGGCCCGCCGCCTGGACCAGTACATCGCCGAGGTCGACGCCGCCCTGCGCCAGGCCGAGGACAGCCTGCGGCTCAACCCCCGCATCAGCGAGGGCCTGCTCGCCCGGCTGATGCTGCGCACCGGCCTGGACACGCTGGAGATCTGCATCGTCGTGGTCCGCGTCATCGCCCGGACCCTCACCGACCTGGCCAAACGCCGCCGCCCGGACGAGCCTCTCTTCCCCGCCGAGATCGCCGCCCGGCTCCAGGACCTGCTGGGCCACCTGGGCGGCGCGCTGGTCAGCTTCGGGGTCCTGGTCACCACCCAGGTCAGCCGCGACGCGGAGGACGCCGAACTGCGACTGGCCGCCGAGCTCGACGCCGCCTGGGCCAGCCGCGAGCACGTCGCCTACCTGTTGCTGCGTCAGGTCCAGGAGCACCCGCTGGCCTGGCAACTCCACGGCGCGCTGCTCGCGGAGGTCGACCGCATCCTGGACGAGCTCGACCCCGAACACCGCTCCCGCCGCCTGATGGACGAACTGGACCGCGCAAGCGTCCAACGCCGCGCCCGCTTCGGCCGCTTCAACCCTGGCCGCCTCGCCCCGCTGCTGGCCTTCGCCACCGGCCGACGCTAGGGCCTGTGCTGCTCAGTCCGCGTGGTGGACGATGTTGACGACGTTCCCGTCCGGAGCCCGGACGAGGAACCGGTGGACGCCCCACGCCTCCGTGGCGAGCGGCTTCACGATCTCGTAGCCCCGCGCCTGCGCTTCCGCGTACGCCGCCCCGACGTCGTCCGTGTGGATGGAGACGACGGGCACCTCGGGCGCGGTCGCGTCCTGGGTGACGAGCTGGATACTGGCCCTCCCGTCGGGCGAGGTGAAGCGGGCCACCCAGCCCATGTTGAACTCCTCGGTGCTCAGGCCGAGGTAGTCGGCGTAGAAGCTCTTCGCCGACTCGATGTCCGCCACCCGCAGGTTGGCCATGATGCGCTTGGCTCTCATACGGTCCAGCGTGTGCAGACGAGCGCCCCGGCCACCGCATTCACGCCGCCAGCGGCGTGCCGCGCGCGTTCGCGCGGCGTCGTTGGAGCGCCGCCCGGCCAGCACCGAGAGACGGCTGAAGGCTCGGCATCGGCGGCCGGGCTCAGCCGCGATAGGTCTCCAGCAGGCGCAGCCACACCTCGCTGATCGTCGGGTAGGCCGGGACCGCGTGCCACAGACGCGCGATCGGGACCTCGCCGACGACGGCGACGGTGGCCGAGTGCAGCAGCTCGGCCACGCCCGGGCCGACGAAGGTCACGCCGACCAGGACCGCCCGGTCGAGGTCGACGACGGCCCTGGCTCGGCCCCGGTAGCCGTCGGCGTAGAGCGAGGCGCCCGCCACCTTGCCGATCTCGTAATCCACGGCGCGCACCCGCAGGCCCTGCTCCTCGGCCTCGGCGAGCGTGCGGCCGACCGAGGCGACCTCGGGGTCGGTGAAGACCACCTGCGGGACCGCCAGAAGGTCGGCGGTGGCCGCGCTGCGGCCCCACTCCCCGGTGTCCAGCTCCCGGCCCGCCGCGCGGTCGGCGATGGCCGCGCCGAAGATGCGGCCCTGGTACTTGCCCTGATGGGTGAGCAGCGCACGGTGGTTGACGTCCCCGGCGGCGTAGAGCCACGCGCCCGGAACGTCCACGGCCAAGCCCGTTTCGTCGACGCGGATCCAATCGCCCGGTTCCAGCCCGACGGTCTCCAGCCCCAGATCGGCGGTGGCGGGCTTGCGACCGGTCGCGAACAGCACCTGATCTGCCGTCAGCTTTCCCTCGCCATCGTCATCGCCCTCGCCGTCACCTCCGCCGAGGTCCAGCACGACCTCGCCGCCCGGCCTGCGGGAGACGCCGCTCACCGAGACGCCGAAGCGGACGTCGACGCCGGCCGCCTTGAGTCCCTCCGCCACCTGCTCCCCCGCGAACGGCTCCGTGCGCGTCAGCAGCGCAGCGCCGCGCACCAGCAGTGTCACCCGGCTGCCGAGCGCGGCCCAGGCGGTGGCCATCTCCACGGCCACGACTCCGCCGCCGACGACGGCTAGGCGCTCGGGCACCGAGTCCGCGCTGGTCGCCTCACGGCTGGTCCAGACGCCGACCTTCTCGATGCCGGGCAGGGCCGGCAACACCGCGCTCGTTCCCGTGCAGACCGCGACGGCATGACGCGCCGTCAGCACCCGCTCCGTCCCGTCCTCGGTCTCCACGACGACGCGGCGCTCTCCGGCCAACCGCCCGTGCCCGCGCACGAGGTCGACGTCGACGGAGTCGAGCCAGGACACCTGACCGTCGTCGTGCCAGTGCGACGCGAAGTCGTCGCGCCGCTTCAACACCGCGCCCGCGTCGAGGCTCCCGGTCACCGCCTCCCGGGTGCCGGCCAGCCGACGGGCGTCGGCCAGCGCGGCGGCGGGGCGCAGCAGCGCCTTGCTGGGCATGCAGGCCCAGTAGCTGCACTCGCCGCCGACCAGCTCGCGCTCGACGACCGCCACGCTGAGCCCGGCGGCCCTGGCCCGCTCCGCGAGGTTCTCCCCGGTCGGGCCCGCCCCCAGCACCACCACGTCGAAGGTGTCCACCGCACTCACCACTCCCGCTCGCCTCCCGGCTCGATGTCGCCGCGTCACTCCGACAACACTTTCCACAAATCTTCGATGTCGCTAGTCAACAGACAAATCATCAGGTCGTGTCGTGGAACCGGACATTGGGTGTCGCGAGCGGTCATAAATGATCAGAGATGGCTCTGAAAAATTGCATGTACGCAGACAAACACAAGCGGACCAGCGTACTCTCACCTACGTGCAGGACATCCACACCCCCCTCATCGAAGTCAGGAGCGCGCGCCGGGTCACCGGATACGCCGCTGTCTGCTCGGAAGACGATCTCGTGGCGCTGCTGCGGGACGGCAGCGGCACCGAGGCCGCCGACGGTCTCACCCTGGCCGTCTACTTCCCGCCCGACACGCCACGGAGCGTCCGCGACTCCTTGCACGACCAGATCGCCGACCTGCTCAGCCGAACCCGGCGCGCGCACGGCCCACAGCTCGTCTGGCAACCCGGCAATCCGCTGGACCTTCCAGGCTGACGTTCTGCACGCGCGCGACGCGGGTTCTAGCATCGGAAGCGGGGCCGCCCTGAAGTCGGGAGCCTGCCGTGATGCAGTACGAGCTCAGAGCCGAACACCGTCCGACCCCGGGCGGAGGCCGACGCGTGCACATGTGGCACGTGGTGAGGGCCGACGAGGAGGCTGGCCTGTGCGGGTACCACCTGGCCCCGAACGCCGAGAGCGGCCGGATCGCCGATCTGGAGGAGCTGCCCGGCCAGCGCTGTGAGACCTGCCGCACCGCGTACCGGTCGGCACTGCCCCCGCCGGACTGATCCCGTCAGCGACCGCTGGTGCGGACCGTCCGAGCGTTGGGGTGAGACCGGTGTCCGAGGCGTCCGAGCCGTCCGGGGTGTCCGAGCCGTCCGGGAATCCCGGGGTCTCCGGGAATTCCGGGGTGTCCGGAGGCTCCGCCGCGCCGCCGGACCCACCTCGCACGCCCGGCTCACCCGACGTGCCCCGCCCGAGGTGGCGTCGTTACCTGTGGTGGATCACCGTCGTCCTCGTCGCGGCCACCGCCGCCGTGCTGGCGGCCACACACCGGAGTGAGGTGCGCGCAGCGGCGCACCTCGTCGCGCGGGTCGACCTCGACCTCCTCGGTGTGGCGATCGGTCTGGAGGCGGCCTCGATCGTCGCGCTCGCGGCCCTCGAACTGTGGCTGCTGCGCGCCGGCGGGGCCGAGATCGGCCTGGGCAGCGTCACCGGCATCGTCGTGTCAGCCAACGCCGTGGCCGGGGCCATGCCCGCCGGAGGGGTCTTCGCACTCGGCTGGGCCATGCGGCAGTTCGGGCGGCGTGGCGTCGCCCTGACCGTCGTCGGCGCCTCGCTCGCCGCGGCCGGGGCGATGAGCATCACCGCGCTGAGCCTGCTGCTGACCGTCGGTGCGCTGGTGGCCTCGCCGTCGGGTCGGGCTCCCGGGCTGCGGGAAAGCGTGCTGATCGCGGCCGCCTCGTGCGCGGCGCTGCTGCTCGCCGTGCTGGCGCTGTCGCGCTCCGCGCAGGTTCGGGGTGTCAGCAGCCGGGCCTGGCACCGGATCGGTCGGGGGCGGCCACGGGTCGCCCGGCTCCAGGACTCCGTCGGCACCGTGGCGACCCAGGCGCTGTCGCTCCATCCGACCCTGCGCGGCTGGACCCGGCCACTGCTCTGGGCGCTGCTCAACTGGGTCTGCGACGCCGCCGTCCTGGTCGTCTGCATGGCGGCGCTGGGCATCGAGGTCCCGTGGCGCGGGCTGCTGATGGCGTACACGCTGACGCAGTTCCTCGGCAGCCTCCGGGTGACGCCGGGCAACCTCGGTATCGCGGAGGCTTCGCTGTCGGGGCTGCTCGTCCTCTACGGCCTGCGCGCGGACCAGGCGCTTGCGGCGACGCTGCTCTACCGGGGCGTCAGCTTCTGGCTGCTGCAGCCCGTCGGGTGGGCGACATGGCTCGTGGTGACGCTGCGCAAGCCGGACGCGCACCACCGACACCACAGGTGACCACGCAGGTTGTCACGCGCCGCCGATGCCGAGCACGGCCACGCCGGTGACCCGGTCAGCGGCAACGTCCGCCAGCGCCCGGTCGGCGGCCTCGAACGGGTAGCGGACGACCTGCACCCGCAGCGGCGACGGCAGGTCGGCGACCTCGGCGAGGAACGCGCGGCCGTCAGCACGGGTGTTCGCGGTGACGCTGCGCAGCGTGCGCTCCTGGAACAAGTGCCGCTCGTAGTTCAGCACCGGGATGTCGGTCAGGTGGATCCCCGCCACGGCCAGCGTGCCGCCCCGGTCCAGGGCCGCCAGCGCAACCGGGACCAGGTCGCCGACCGGCGCGAACAGGAGCGCCGCGTCCAACGGCTCCGGCGGGGCGGCGTAGGCGTCGCGGGCGGAGGTCGCGCCCAGGTCCAGGGCGAGTCTGCGGGCCTGTTCGGACCGGGTCAGCACGTGGACGGTCGCTCCCCGGGCGAGCGCGAGCTGCGCGGTGAGGTGGGCGGACGCGCCGAAGCCGTAGATGCCGAGCCGTCCGCCGGGCGGCAGTTCGGCCCGCTCCAGGGCCCGGTAGCCGATGATCCCCGCGCAGAGCAGCGGGGCGAGTTCGGCGTCGCTCAGCCGTCCCTCCGGGAGGGCGTAGACGTAGCGGGCGTCGGCCACCAGGTGCCGGGCGAAGCCGCCGTCGCGGTCCCAGCCGGTGTAGGTCGACGCCGGACAGAGGTTCTCCCGCCCGGCCGTGCAGTACGCACACCGGCCGCAGGTGCCCGCCAGCCAGGCGACGCCGACGCGGTCCCCCTCGGCAAAGCCCGCGGTCCTCGCCTCCGGCCCGAGTGCGAGGACGCGTCCGACTGCCTCGTGCCCGGGCGTGGTCTGCGGGCGGCGCGGCGGGAGATCGCCCTCGGCGAGGTGCAGATCGGTGCGGCAGACCCCGCACACGTCCACCCGGATCAGCAGTTCGCCGGGGCCGGGCGCGGGCACGCGCCGACGGGTGCGCACCAGCGGTCCGGTCGCCATCGGACCGGGTCGGTTCACCACCCAGGCGTCCGTCTCCGGTCCCGCACCCGAAAGTCCCGCAGCGTCCGGAGTCGCAGCCTCCGGTGCCACAGCAGTCTCCGGCCCTCCGGCCAGCTCGTCCATGCCCGCTCCCAGGTCGCGTGCGCCCCCTCTCGACGGTAGCGCCCGGGGGTCAGTTCCGGCCGAGCGCGGTCTCCTCCAGGTCCAGTTCGTGCTGGAGGTGGCGGCGGGTGGTGTCGCTGATCTGGTGGTCCTCGTAGAGGCGGCGCAGCTCGGTGCTCTGGATCGCGATGACGTCGCGGCGCAGGTCGCGGTAGGCGACGAGGGTGGTCTGGCCGTCGGAGGCACCGTTCTCGTCCGCGTCGGTGTTGTGGTCGAGCTGTGCGTCCAGGCGGCGGCGCACCCGGTCGAGGGCGACCTCGGGGACGGCCTCCAGCTCGGCGATCTCGTCCAGGTGCACCAACCCGGCACGGGTCAGCGCGAGCCGGGTGCGGGACTCCTCGCGTGCGGTGTGCTCGGGCTCCAGCGCCAGCCCGGAGCGGTTGACGACGCCCGCGAGCGAGAGCCCCTGGACGACCAGGGTGAAGATGACGACGGCGGTGGTCAGTGTCAGCACCAACGCCCGTCCCGGCAGTGGGCTCCCGTTGGCGGCGACGAGCGGGATCGACAGGGCGGCGGCGAGCGGCATCACGCCACGGGTCCCGGCCCAGGAGGCGACGGCGGCGAGCCGCCAGGACGGACGGCCGGTGGTGGGCTTGAGCGCGGCGGACAGCGGGACCATCCACGCCAGCCGCAGCACGATCAGCGCCGCGGCGATGGCCAGCGCCTGCAACGGCCAGGCGCCGGTCCCGGCGGGCAGGTCGCGCACCAGGGTGGGCAGTTCGAGTCCGACGATCGCGAAGACGACGCTCTCCAGCAGGAACACGACCACCCCGTAGACGGCCTGGAGCTGCAGCCGTATCCGGGCGTCGGTCAGCCGGTGGCTGGAGCGGCCGAGCAGCACCCCGGCGACCACCACGCAGGTGACGCCGGAGGTGTGCAGCCCTTCCGCCAGCACGTAGGCGGCGTATGGGGTGACCAGCGCGATCACCGTCTCCAGGACGGGGTCGGTGGTCTGCCGCCGGATCAGCGCCACGACGCCCGCGACGACGGCGCCGACCAGGCTGCCGCCACCCGCGAGCAGGAAGAACTCGCCACCGGCACGCGTCCAGCTGACCGCGCTGGAGGAGACCGCGACGGCCACGGCGACCTTGAACATCACCAGCGAGGTGGCGTCGTTGAACAGGCTCTCGCCCTGCACCAGCACCTGGACCCGCCCCGGCAGCGCCAGCCGCCGCCCGAGCGCGGTCACCGCGACCGGGTCGGTGCTCGCCAGCACGGTGCCGAGCACGAAGGCCATGGCGCCGCTCAGCGGCGTCAGCCATGCGCCGAGGAGTCCGATGACGGCGGCGGACGCGAGCACCAGCCCGAAGGCGAGGACGATCACCGGCTTCCACACGGTGCGCAGGTCGCGCACCGACAGCTCCTCGGCGGAGGCGTAGAGCAGCGGCGGGAGGACGACCAGCCCGATCGTCTGCGGCGCGATGTGCAGCGCCGGGGCCCCGGGGATCAGTGCGATGCCCAGCCCCACCAGGACCAGCAGCGACGGAGCGGGGATGCGCCACCGTTTCGCGCCCGTCGCCACGGCGGTGGCCAGGACGACGAGGAGGAGGACGGTGCCTACGGCGCGCATCGGGACATCCTTCGTGACGCTCTCGTGGGAGGGCGCCATCACGCGGATGCGGACAGTCCACCCCTCCGAGCCGACCAGACTTCCCGGCACACCATGGTCGGATTTTATCAGTGGCTTAACGCCGCCGAACACGTCGGGTTGAGGACCCTGGCGGAGCGCCTGCCCCGGGTGTACAACCGTCAGCCATGCACATACCGCGGCCCGCTGGTGGGCTCTCCTCCCGTGACCTGCTGTGGGCTCGGCTCCGCGCCTGGCGCCTCGGACCCGTCGTGTTCGGGCTGATGTGCGCCGCCGTGCTTTCGTTCCAGGTCCTGGCGGCGGAGTCGCGCGCGCACTGGAGTGTGGCGCCGCTGTACTTCGTCCTGCCCGCGTTGGCCGGGGTCCTCGTACTGGTCTGGGCCTCCGGCCGGGCGGCCGAGCGACAGCCCCGCGCGCGGAAGCACTGTCCGGAGCTGGTCGAGATCGCCACCCGGGCCGCGCGTGAGAACGGGCTGCCGGTGCCCTCGGCGGTGAGCATCGTCGGACATCCCGTCATCAGGGTGACGGCGCACCGGTTCCCCCGCCGAACGGTGGTGGTCCAGGCAGGACTTCCGCTGCTCGCCACGCTCTCCGCTGACGAGTTGCGCATCGAGTTGGCACGCGGTCTCGCCGCGACGGCCGAGCCCAACCCCGCCGCCGCCCTCGCGGTGCTGCACAAACGGCTTCAGTTCTCCGGCGTCCCGGCCCTGGTCGAGGCCGGGCGGGACTCCCGCCTGATCCGCCGGGCCACAGCCTTCCTGGACCGCACCGCGCAGTTCGCCGCAGACATCGAGGAGCGCGCCGAGCAGGCTGCCGTCCAGTCCGCCGGATCCCGGCTGCGTGCGGCCGAAGCGATGCTGGCGTCGGGACGAACGCTCATTTCGTTCGACGAGTTCGCCTCCGTCTACCGCCACCTGATCGTCAGGCGCCGCCGTGTCCCGCGCATGCTGTTCAGCGGCTGGCTGGAATGCCGCGAGGCCGGCTACGTCCTGCCGGAGGACCGGCAGTCGTTCGTCAGCGCCGTCGCCGAGGACCTGCGCCGCCTCCACCCGTCCCTGGACGGCGAGTTCGCACACCTGGCAGAGCAGGAGCCGGCCGACGCCGCCGTGCCGGTGCTGATCACCGTCCCTCCCACCCTGGAGCGATCCTTGGCTCGGGCATACGCCAAGTCTTTCCTCTCCGGAAACGCGGCCCCCAAGCTGGTCGAGTGGGAGAACGTCGATCCGGCGAAGGTCTACGGGCAGGAAGCCGCCACCGAGCCTGTCATCGAGGCTGCGGCGACGGTGCTGAAGCGTCCCGCCACCGCCGTCGACGTGCTGGAGCTGCTCTCCACCGGTGACGGACGGCGAGAGCTCACCCGGACCCTCGTCGCAGAGTCCGACGTGACCGTCGTGGGCGATCCGGACGAGGCGCTGCGCCCGGGGGTCGCCGCGACCGGCGCGGTCGTCCACGAGCTCCTCACCCACGGGTACCGCAGGCTCGACGCACTCCATCACCACCGCCTCACGGCCCCGGACGGCTCGGTCCTCGACGCCAACACCGTGACCGCCGAGGCGCTCACCTCCCCGGAGGCCCTGGAGCACCTTTGCGGCCTGCTGCGTACCGCGTCCCAGCGCAGCGTGTGAAGGCCTCGTTCGGACCAACCACGGAACCGTCGGCGGGCCGACAGGCGTGTCAGCGCATAGGGTCGAGCAGGCTGCCCTCCGCGTCGGCCATCTGTCGGACCGGCGGCACGTCGTCGTCGTGAGAGCTACTGCGCGAGCGGCAGTGAGAGGAAGACCCGTGTTCACCCTGACCGGGACCTGGGACCTGGTGCGGACGATCGGCCGGCACACCGTGCGTGGACTGGCAGCTCTCGAACCCCGCGGGCTCAACCGGCGCGCGCAGCAGAACGCCGCCCGCGCCGCCGCGTGGACGAGCGCCCAGCGGCGGGAGGCCGGGGAGGCCGACCGCTGGCTCCCGGACCACTCGTCCGAACCCCTCGCCGCCCGTCAGGTCCAGGGCTGACCGCCACCGCCACACGCGGGCGGCGGCGTCAGAGGTTCGCCCCTGCGCGCACCGTCGCCGACTCCACCGTCTCGAACGCCCACGCCGACTCCATCGGCTCACCCCCGTCGGACCCGTCGCACCCGTCGGGCCCGCCGGGTGCGGTGCCGAGGCGGCGGACGAAGTACGCCTCCTCCCCCACGCACAGCACCTCCAGGCGCCGCTCCGGCGCGCTCTTGTCCACCAGCACGTCGCCCTCGGCATAGCGGGGGACGTCGTCCGGGACGCCCTCGTCGGCGACGGTCGGCGGGGTGGGCCGGATGGTGATGACGTACTCCCGGTCGTCGACGCCCACCACGATCCGTCCGATCTGGGTGACGGTGGCGTCGGTGCGCGCACCGCGCATCAGGTCGTCGTCGAGGACCGCGTCAGCGATCAGCGTGCCCAGCGCGCGTACGTCCTCCAACGTGGTGGTGCCCATCGCCCGCTCCTGGTGGTTCCGTCCGGCCCCCGCGACCCCTCCATCGTCCGCCCGCCCGCCGCTCCCGTCGACGGACGACCGACGCGGGCGGCAAAGGCGCACCGGAACGGCCTCTCAGCGGACGGTGTCGAGCTCCGCCTCGTCCTCGAAGTCGCCGTCGCCGGGACGGTCGGCGGGGCCGCGCAGGTGCTCGACGTGGCCGAGGGCCTGGTCGAGCAGGTCGGCGACGTGGTTGTCGTAGAGCGAGTAGACGATGGAACGGCCACGGCGCTCGGCGTTGACCAGACCGAGGTTGCGCAGCAGGCGCAACTGGTGCGAGCAGGCCGAACGTTCCATCCCCACGGCGTCGGCAAGGTCGCTGGCCGCGCAGGGGCCCTCCTGGAGCTGGGCCAGGATCAGCAGCCGTGACGGGGTGGCCAGGGCCTGGAGCGTGGTGGCGACGGCGGTCGCGCCGACGGCGTCGAGGCGTTCACGCGCGCTGCTGCTGATGCGGTTCATCCCATGGCCCATGCGTCAATACTACCGAGAACGCGTGAACACTCATTCAATCGTTCCCTTATAGTGGTCTGTGCCGAAGCCTGCTCCTCCGCTTGGCTGCCCTCTCCCAGGAAGTACGCCAGATGTCGACCACCCTGCTCGAACGTCCCACCGCGCCCGCCGCCGTCGCGGTCGCGCCGAGACGGCGGACGCGCGTGCTCGCGCTCGCCGAGGCGCGCTGGGCGCTGGCCGCGCTGGCGTTCTTCGCGCTGGCGCTGCCGCTCCAACTGACCCACGTCTCCGCCTGGGCCTGGGGTCCGCTCTACGCCCTCTGCTACGCGGCGGGCGGCTGGGAGCCGGGCTGGGCGGGGCTGACCGCGCTGCGTGAGAAGACGCTCGACGTCGACCTGCTGATGATCGTGGCCGCCCTCGGCGCCGCCGCGATCGGGCAGGTGCTCGACGGGGCGCTGCTGATCGTCATCTTCGCCACCTCCGGCGCGCTGGAGGCGCTGGCCACCGCCCGCACCGCCGACTCCGTGCGCGGGCTGCTCGACCTGGCCCCGACCACGGCGACCCGCCTCCTCGACGACGGTACGGAGGAGTCCGTCGCCACCGAGGCACTGACCGTCGGTCAGGTGATCCTCGTCCGCCCCGGCGAGCGGATCGGCGCGGACGGCCGGGTGCTGGACGGGGCGAGCGAGGTCGACCAGGCCACCATCACCGGCGAGCCGCTCCCGGTCGCCAAGCAGGTCGGCGACGAGGTCTTCGCCGGGACGCTGAACGGCACCGGCGCGCTGCGGGTGCGGGTCGAGCGGGACGCGTCCGACTCCGTCGTCGCCCGGATCGTCGCCATGGTCGAGCAGGCCTCGGAGACCAAGGCGCCCACGCAGTTGTTCATCGAGAAGGTCGAACAGCGGTACTCCCTCGGCATGGTGACGGCGACCCTGCTCGTCTTCGCCGTCCCGCTGGCCTTCGGCGCGGCCCTGTCGGGCGCGCTGCTGCGGGCCATGACGTTCATGATCGTCGCCTCGCCCTGCGCCGTGGTGCTGGCCACGATGCCGCCGCTGCTGTCCGCGATCGCCAACGCGGGACGCCACGGCGTGCTGGTCAAGTCGGCCGTGGTGATGGAGCAGTTGGGTCAGGTCCAGGCCGTCGCGCTGGACAAGACCGGCACGCTGACCGAGGGCACGCCACGCGTCACCGAGCTCCGCCCGCTCGACGGCAGTGAACTGACGGACAGTCAACTCCTCTCCCTCGCTGCCGCCGCCGAGCACCCCAGCGAGCACCCGCTGGCCCGCGCGGTCGTCGACGCGGCCCGCACCCGTGGCCTGACCCTCCCGGCCGCCGAGGAGTTCAGCTCCACCCCCGGCGTCGGCGTGACCGCGCTCGTCGACGGCCGGACGATCACCGTCGGCACCCCCGCGCGGCTGCTCGGCGAGCAGGACGACGTCGACGTCACGAGCACGGTCCGTGGGAGGGTCCGTGAGACCGTCCGCGAGTTGGAGGACAGCGGTCGTACCGCCGTGCTCGTGCTGCGCGACGGCACGCCCGTCGGCCTGCTCGGGATCGCCGACCGCCTGCGCGCCGACGCCACCGCGACCGTCACCCGGCTGACGGCGCTGACCGGGCAGGCCCCGATCCTGCTCACCGGCGACAACCCCCGTGCCGCCGCACGGCTCGCGGCCGAGGTCGGCATCACCGACGTGCGTGCCGGGCTGCTGCCGCAGGACAAGGTCGCGGCCGTGACCGAGCAGGAGCGGGCGGGCCGCCGCACCATGGTCGTCGGCGACGGCGTCAACGACGCCCCGGCGCTGGCCGCCGCCCACACCGGAATCGCCATGGGCCGCGCCGGTTCCGACCTGGCTTTGGAGACCGCCGACGCCGTCGTCGTCCGCGACGAACTCGCCACCCTCCCCACGGTGGTGGGGCTCTCGCGCCGGGCGCGCCGGCTGGTGGTGCAGAACCTGGTCGTCGCCTCGGTGTTCATCACCGGCCTGGTCGTCTGGGACCTGGCTGGGCACCTGCCGCTGCCGCTGGGCGTCCTCGGGCACGAGGGCTCCACCGTCATCGTCGGCCTCAACGGCCTACGCCTGCTGCGCGATGCCGCGTGGCGTCGCGCCGGAGCGGAGTCGGGCGGTCGCTGACTCGCGGCGACCCGGCAGACCCGCGCGCGGGGGCCGGAAGGTCTGCAGCTCCAACGCGGGCGGCAGCGGCGCGAGTCCCGGGCCACCGGCGGCGACCCAGGCCAGCAGGTCGTCGGTGCAGCCCTGCGCGGTGCTCCAGCCGATCCAGACCGGTCGGCCGCCGCGCAGCCGTCCGGCCGTGGAGGGCTGGACCACGACGACGTCCGCGTGGTCGCACGGTCCGAGGCAGTCGGAGACGCGCAACTCGAACCGGGCGTCCCCCTCGCCCGCGGCGGCGCGCAGCAGCTCCGCCTGCTCGCGGGCCGCCGCGACGGCGTCGGCCCCACGCTTCGGGCTGCCGCAGCAGCAGCCCCGACAGACCGTCACCGTGCAGGGGCGGCCCGCCGCGCGGACGCTCGCCCCACCGCTGCTGCGACGGCTCACCTCGGCAGCGCCTGCGGCAGTCGGCTCGCCTGGACGCGGCCCTGCCAGTCGGCCGTGACGAGCAGGTCGGAACCGGCCCAGGTCAAGGCGGTGACGGCCTGGTCGAGTTCGCGGGCGTGGGCCGGGTGGAGGCGCGCCCCGGCGCTCCCGGAGGTGGCCCGCCACAGCGCCAACGTGCCCTCCGCGCCCGCGCTTGCCAGGATCCCGGCCCCGCCGGGACGCCACGCCAGGGCGGTGACGGTCTCGTGCGCGCGCAGCGTACGGGGACGGGTGCCCTCGGGGCCGCTGCCGGAGAAGTCCCAGACGGTGATGTCGGGCGCGCCGTCGGAGGCGAACCAGTAGCCGGTGTCGTCGAAGGCGATCCGGGCGATCTTGTCGGGATACCCGCTCATCGTCAGGTCGCCGCCGTCCCGGGTGCGCCAGATGTGGATCGAGGCGTCCTGGTTGCCACTGCAGATCCAGCGTCCGGTGGGGGCGACGGCGAGCGCGAGGTGCGAGCCGAGGTACGGGTACTCCACGACGGGCCTGGCGCTGTGGCGCTCGTAGCAGCGCACGCCGTTGTAGGCGGCGGTGGCCAGGCGGCGGCCCTCGCGGTACCAGACCAGGTCGGTGACGGTACTGGGCGCGGGCTCGATGGCCCACAACTCCCGGCCGTCAGGGGCCAGGACCACCGCGCGGCGGCCGGAGGCGATCGCGACCTTGTCCGGTCCCGCCCAGCGCACGGCCCCGGACCAGGCGCCGGTCTTCGCGATCACGGTGGTGTCGGTCGCCCGCTTCCACAGCGCGTGCCCGAAGGGACCGGCCAGGGCCAGATGCTCCGCATCCGGGGAGAGTTGGGCGGCGAGGATGCCGCCGGGCAGGGTGACCGTGCCCACCAGCTCTCCGGTCGAGCCGGTCAGCACCCAGCAGGTGCCGTCCGCACCCGCGACGGCGACGAGCCCTGCCGCCGCGTGCACGGCCACGGGCGCGTCGTCGACCACGGTCTCCCACGCCGTGTCGACGTCCAGGGCGGCGGCGATGCTCATGCGCTCACCGCCGCACGGGACTTGAGTGCGGGCGCGTTGACCAGGCAGGCCGCGAAGCCGGCGTCGAGCTCGTCGCGGTCGAGGTTGCGGCCGATGAAGACCAGCCGGTTGCGGCGCTCCTCGCCGGCCTCCCACTCACGGCCCGACTCGCCGTCGAGCAGCATGTGGACGCCCTGGAAGACGTACTGGCGGGGGTTTCCGGCCAGGGCCAGGATGCCCTTGGAGCGGAAGATGTCCACACCGCGCTCGCGCAGCAGCGTGCCGAGCCAGGCGTTGAGGCGGTCCTCGTCCACCTCTCCCTCCACGTCGATGCCGACCGAGGTGACGGTGGTGTCGTGCTGGTGCTCGGTGTCGATCAAGAACTGCGGGTCGGTCTCCAGGACCCGGTCGAGGTCGAAGGCGTGCACGTCGAGGACCTTGGCCAGCTCCACGTCCGCCTGCCGGGCCGGGAGGATCTCGGCCAGGGCGTTGACCGCCCGGATCCGGGAGACGACCTCGGCAATCTCGGACTCGTCCACCAGGTCGGTCTTGTTGAGCACGATCCGGTCGGCGAAGGCGATCTGCTCGACTGACTCGTTCTCCACGCCCTCCGGCTTGACCTCGTCCAGGTGCGCGCCGATGTGGGCCGCGTCGACGAGGGTGACGATGGCGTCCAGACGCAGCTGGGAGGCGATCTCGTCGTCCATGAAGAAGGTCTGCGCGACCGGCGCGGGATCGGCCAGGCCGGTGGTCTCGATGACGATGCGGTCGAAGCGCTCCCGCCGTCGCATCAGCGCGCCGAGGATGCGGATCAGGTCCCCGCGCACGGTGCAGCAGATGCAGCCGTTGTTCATCTCGAAGATCTCTTCCTCGGCGTCCACCACCAAGGCGTCGTCGATCCCGACCTCGCCGAACTCGTTCTCGATGACAGCGATCCGCAACCCGTGCTGCTCGGTGAGGATGCGGTTGAGCAGCGTGGTCTTGCCGGAGCCGAGAAAGCCGGTGAGCACGGTGACGGGGACGCGGGTGTCCACGACGTCCCGCTCTTCGGGGAGTTCGGCGCTGGTGGAGTCAGTGGTCATGCGGGGCTCCTCAGGGGGCGTTGGTGGCAGGGCTGGTGGCGAGGGCCTCGGCCAGCCGCTGCGGGGTGATCTCGGTGACGGGGTGGTGCAGGGTCCACCGGCGGCTGGCGCCGCCGGCGCCCAGGACCGCGACGACGGTCTCGACCGGCGGGCATCCCGGTTCGGTGCAGTCGAGTTGGCGGACGACGACGGTGTCGCCGTCGTCGAGGTCGAGCTCGCGCCGGGTCTGGCCCTTGATGGCGTTGACCCGGGCGGTGTGCTCGGGCGACTGACGGCGCAGCAGGCCCGAGAGGGGGACGCCGGAGGACGGCATGGTGAAGTCTCCGTTCGCGAGGGGCTTCTGGAGGTCAGCCTAGATGAAAACGACTTCCATTTCACTATGACGGAGCGTCACAAAGTTGCCCGGCGTGAGCCGCCCGCAAATCCACCCAACACATGCAGACATCGCTATATGATGAATCCTGGATGCGAGAGCAGCCGGCGCACGCCGCCGGGCCGCTGCGCGCCCGCAGGTCATGTCGTCATGCCATCCGCACCCGAGAGGGAGACCGATGTCCGCACCCACGACCCACCCCACGCACCAGGACCATCCGCACGTCCACGGCGACGGCTGCGGCCATGTCGCCGTCCCGCACGGCGACCACGTCGACTACGCGCACGACAACCACCTGCACCGCGCCCACGAGGGCCATGTCGACGAGTGCGCCACCGCCGGGCACGTCGCCCACGCCGAGCACACCCACCAGCACGGCGACGGCTGCGGCCACGTGGCCGTCCCGCACGGCGACCACGTCGACTACGTCCACGACGGCCACCGCCACGCCAGCCACGAGGGCCACTGGGACGACCACTGACGGACGACCACTGCAAAACGCCGGGCGGCAGGAGCTGCTCAGCTCCGACCGCCCGGCGAATTGGGGCATTTGAGACGGGAATGGGAGTCATTCCCATGTCCTAAGGTATGCATATGGCGACCCGAGCCCCTGAGCCCTCCGACCCGAGCGCAGTTCCGCAGGCAGATCCGAACGCCGACCTCAACGCGGCGAGCGAACTGCTGCGCGTTCTGGCGTCACCGGTCCGGCTCGGGATCGTCCGCGAGCTCTCGTCGGGCAGCCGCCATGTCGGGGAGCTGGTCGACGTCCTGCAGGTGAGTCAGCCGCTGGTCTCCCAGCACCTGCGCCTGCTGCGCGCCTCCGGGATCGTCAGCGCCCGACGGCGCTCCCGCGAGGTCGTCTACTCGCTGGTGGACGAGCACATCGCGCACATCGTCCTGGACGCGATCAGGCACGCCAACGAGCCGAGCACCACCAATAACTGACTCAGCGTCATCATCTGGAAGCGCACGACGCGCAGGTCCCGGAGAGCTCCACGGTGTGGTCCACGCCGACGAACCCCGACTGCTCGGCGACCTCCGACGCCCAGGTCTCCACCGGGCGCGAGTCGAGCGGCAGGCTGAGGCCGCACTCGCGGCAGATCAGGTAGTGCCGGTGCTCGGCGTCCGGGCGGTAGCGGAACAGTCGCTCGCCGTTGGTGTCCCGCACCAGGTCGGCGCGGCCGGTGCCGACCAGGGCGGTGAGCGTCCGGTAGATGGTGCTCAGGCCCACCGTGGAGCCCGAGGCGTGCAGGGCCGCGTGCAGGTCCTGGGCGCTGACGAAGTCGGTGCACGCCATCAGCGCGCGCAGCACCTGGACCCGCTGCTGGGTGGGCCGCCCGAGCAGCGCGACGGCCTCCGGCTGGGGCAGTCTGTCCTGCCCCCGCCGTCCGGCTCCCCGCGCCGTCCCCCGCTCAGCGGCCCCGTTCGTCACGCGACACCACCCGCCGTCACGGCCGGGTTCGCGCCCGCCCCCGCGCGGACGAAACGTCGCCGCACCGTGCCGAGCCGGCGTCCGAGCTGGGCCACGACGTAGGCGGCGAAGGCGAATCCGGTCACGAAGAAGCCGATCGGCCAGTCGGTCTGGTAGGACGCGGCGATCGCACCCCACACCACGGCCAGCGCGATGGCCACCGACAGCGCCGTCGTCCCCAGCGGGTTTTTGACCAGGCAGCGTGCCGCGGCGGGCGGGCCGACCATCAGACTGAACATCAGCAGCGCACCCACCACCGGCACGGCGGCGGTCGTGGCCAGGGCGACGACGGCGAGAAAGGCCATCTCCACCCGGTGCCCGCGCACGCCGCGCGCCTCGGCCACCTCCGGCATCAACGAGGTGAGCAGCAGCGGACGGTGCAGCAGCGCCAGCGCCGCGAGCGAGATCGCGCCGAGCACGGCGGTGATGCCGATCTCGTTGCTGCTGACGCCCAGCACTTCGCCGAAGAGCAGCGAGTAGATCTCGGGCGCGTACTCCGAGCTCCAGCTCAGGAAGAGCGAGCCCATCCCGAGCATCAGCACCATGGCCAGTGCGGTCACCACGTCGTGACGACCGCGCCGACCGAACGCCCCGATGCCGAGCGAGGCACCGAGGGCGAAGATCCCCAACCCGAACAGGGTGTTCAGGCCGAGCAGGCTCGCTCCGGCCGCGCCGGCGAAGGCGGCCTCCGGCACCGCGTGGGCGACGAAGGAGGAGCCGCGCAGGACGACGTAGAAGCCGACGAGCGGGGCGACGACGGCGACGATCGTCGCCACCTCCCAAGCGTTGAGCATGTAGTTTGCAAACATCCCAGCGTCCGCGAACATCTCAGCGCAGCCTCGCCGGAGTCAGGGGCTCTCGTGGCCCGGAGGACGGTTGCTCACCGGCGCGGCCTGTGGGCCCGGCGCGGCCGGAGCCGCGCCGTGCCGCGGGGGCGAATCCGGCGAGCAGGTAGCAGAGCAGGATGACCGCGACCACGAAGAAGCTGACCGGCCAGCCCTTCCCGGCGGGCGGCCAGAGGTAGCTGTCGTAGGCCAGGACGACGCCGATCCAGGTGGAGACCACCCCGACCAGCCCCGCCAGCACCATCGCCCGCGCCGGACGCCGGGTCAGCCGCAGGGCGGTGGCGGCCGGTCCGATCAGCAGCGCGGTGCTGAGGATCGTGCCCACCGCCACGCTGCACAGCGCGGCGGCCAGGGCGAGCAGCAGCAGGAAGGCCAGGCCGAGCCACCGGACCCGGACGCCGCGCGCCGCAGCCAGTTCCGGACTGACGGAGCTCAGCAGCAGGGGCCGGTAGAGCAGCGCGAGCACCGCCAGGCAGACCAGCGCGAGAAGCGTCATCGCGGGCACGGTGATCCCGCTGAGCGCGAAGAGCGACCCGAAGAGCAACGTCACGGTCACCCCGGTGGTACTGCCGGACATGGTCACCAGGTAGAGCAGCAGCGCCGAGACGCCGAGTGCGGTGCTGAGCACCAGCCCTGTCGCGACGTCACGTCCGCGCCGCCGCTGCGTGCCGGCCAGCTCCATCACCCCGGCGACGGCGAACCCGCAGGTGAGGATGCCCCACAGCGGGGTGATCCCGAGCAGGAAGGCCCCGGAGCCACCGAGCGTGCCGAGCGCACTCAGCGAGTGCCCGGCGAAGGACTGCCCGCGCAGCACGGTGAAGACGCCGACCGCGCCCGCGACGATCGGGACCACTCCCCCGACCAGGACGGCCTGGCGCACGGGCTGGCTGGTGAAGAAACCGGGGGCGAAGAGCGCGTGCCAGAGTGCTTCCACGATCCGCTCACCGCCTTTCCGCTGCCGCCACGGACGCATCCACGCCCACGTCCATGCCCGCGCCCGTGTCCATGCCCGTGTCCATGCCCGCACCCGTGTCCATGACCGCACCCGCGTCCACGGTGACGTGGGAGCCGGAGACCACCAGCACTCGGCCGTCGACATGCAGGACGTTGACGGGGTGTCCGTAGAGGCGGCTGAGCACCTCGGTGCGGACCACCTCGTCCGTCGTCCCCGCCGCCACCCGGCCGCCCGCGACGTAGACGACGCGGTCCATCACCGGCAGCAGCGGGTTCATGTCGTGGGCGGAGAGCAGCACGGCGATCTGCTGCTCGGCGGCGATGCGCGCGAGCAGGTCCACGATCTCCTGGCCGCTGCGGATGTCGAGGTTGGCCAGTGGCTCGTCGGCCAGCAGCAGCCGCGGGCGGCCGACCAGCGCGTGCGCGATCAGCACCCGCTGCTGCTCGCCGCCGGACAGTTCGCCCACCCGCGCGTCGGCGAACCGGCTCGCGTCGACGGCCTCCAGCATCTCCTCGGTGCGGCGCTGCCGCTCCCGCGACGGCATCCGCCAGCCGACGCGGTGGCCGTCCAGCCCGAGCCCGACCAGGTCGCGTGCCCGGACCGGGGCGTCCGGGTCGATCAGCAGCTTCTGCGGGACGTAGCCGACGGACCGGTGACGGCGCGTCAGCGGTTTGCCCTCGACCAGGACCCGCCCCTGAGTCGGCGCGAGCAGACCCATGACGACGCGCAGGATCGTCGTCTTCCCGGCCCCGTTGGAGCCGATCAGGCCGGTGAACTCGCCCGGCTCCAGAGCGAACCCGATCTCGTCGAGGATCTGGCGTCCGCCGCGCCACACCGAGACGCCCTCGATGTCGAGGACGGCTCCGTGCTCGCTTGTTTCGCCGCTCGTCGACCCGCTCATCACAGGATCGGCGCCGACTGGCCGTGGCCGAGCGCGTTGCCGAGCGCGGTGACCTCGGCGTTCATCCAGGTCTGGTAGGTGTAGCCGGGCGTGGGCATGGTCTCGTAGACGCCCACGATCGGGATGTTGTTCTGCTTGGCCAGCCCGGCCAGCTCCTGCGTCAGCGAGTCGGTGACCTGCTGGTTGTAGACGAAGGCCTTGACCTTGTGGCCGGTGAAGAGCGCCTTCTCGGCCGCCACGTCCTGCGGGGACGGGTCGGTGCCGTTCATCACGTCCGCCTGGAACGCCCACGGGGTGAGGTTCTTGATGCCCGCCGCGTCCAGCAGGTAGTCGGCGACCGGCTCGGTCGTCGCCACGGCCGCGCCCGGGTAGGCGGCCTTCACCTTGGCGAGCGCCTGGGTCCAGGAGTTGAGGGAGGCGTCGAAGGTGGTGGCGTTGGCCTCGAAGGAGGACTTGTGGGCCGGGTCGATCGCCGACAGGTCGTCAGCTATGGCCTTGGCCACCACCGGCATCGTCGACGGCTTGTACCAGAGGTGCGGGTTGGGGGTGGAGTCCGGAAGGCCCAGCAACTGCTGGACGTTGATCACCTTGCGGCTCGAACTACCGGACGCCTGCTCGATCTTGCTCATGAAGTCGTCGTAGCCGACACCGTTCTGCACGATCAGCTGGGCGGCGCTGACGGTCTGCGCGACCTTGGGGTCCGCCTCGAAGGTGTGCGGGTCGGTGGCCGGGTTGCTCATGATGCCGGTGGCCGAGACGTACTGGCCGCCGATCTGGCCGATCACGTCCGCGTACTCGTTCTCGGCGCCGACGGCGACGATCTTCGTCCCGGTGCCGGAGCCGATGCCGGAGCCTGAGGAGTCGGTGCTGGACGCAGACCCACCGCTGTTGGCCGAGCTTGAACAACCCGAGGCCAGCAGCGCCGTACTCGCCACCAGCGCACCCACGGCCACTCGCGCACCGCGCGACCACTTGAACATGCCCATCCCCTGCTCTCACGTCAACTGGAAGTCACCGCCGCACACCGGGGCAGCGACTGGCGGAGCCCCGCCGACGCAAGAAAAGATAATCATGTTCAATAAGGCTGTCCAGGTGTTCTTGGAAACGATTATCAGGTTCTTGCCTGCATCCTTACTTCCGGTCAGTGGACCAGGCGCTCCGCCAGCAACAGCCCGCCGAGCACGATCATCGCCACGCCCGAGCAGCGCGACACCAGCGCGGCGGTCGTCGGCCGGGCCCGCAGCACCCGGCGCGCCGTGGTGCCCACGCCCGCGTAGACGACAGCGCAGTTGGCCGTGTGCACCAACCCCAGCACGGCTATCTGCGCCGCGAACGGCCAGCCGACGCCGCGCGCGGCGAACTGCGGCAGCAGGGCGACGAAGAGCAGCATCGCCTTGGGGTTCAGCCCACTGATGCCCGCACCCCGGACCGCCTGCCGCAGCCACGACTCGGCCCCCGGACCTTCGGGCGCGCCCTCCGCCACCCGGGGAGTGGAAGGCTGAAGCACCGTGCCCACGCCGAGCCGGACCAGGTACGCCGCACCGACGAGCGTGATGACGGTCAGCACCACCGACGTGCGTGCCACCAACGCGGCAACTCCGGCCGCGACCACGGCAGTCAGCACCACATAGCCCGCCAGCAGTCCGCCGACGGCGGGCAGCACGGTCCGCTCCCGGAGTCCGGCGGCGATCGCATAGGCCCAGTCCGCACCGGGAACCAGCACCAGCAGGAACGAGACCACCCAGAACGCGGCCAGAGCGCTGATCGCCATTGCTTCCACTCACCCTCTCGGTCGGGCTCGTGACACCTCGACCGCTCTTGCTGGCCTGCTGGCCGCTCTTGCTGACCGCTTAAGGGAAGGCTAGGCGGATATGTCCGAAAGGTGCTTCCAATCTTTTCCCCGATCCCGCCACCGAGTGGAAGAATCTTCTCCATGGATGACGTCGATCGGAATATTCTTGCCGAGCTGCAGCGCGACGGGCGGCTGACGCTCACCGAGCTCGCCGAGCGGGTCCGGCTCAGCGTCTCCCCCTGCCACCGCCGGCTGCGCGCCCTGGAGCGTTCCGGCGCGATCACCGGCTACCACGCCCAGCTCGACGCCGGAGCCCTCGGGCTGAGCTTCGAGGCGCTGGTCTTCGTCACCATGCGCTACGAGGACCGCGAGACCGTCGCCGCCTTCGAACGGGAGGTGGCCGGCATCCCCTACGTCGTCCAGGCGCAACGGCTGTTCGGCGACCCGGACTTCCTGCTGCGCATCGTCACCCACGACCTGGCCGCCTACCGACAGCTCTACGACGAGCGGTTGGCCACCCTGCCCGGGGTCCAGCGCCTCAGCTCCACGCTCGTCATGGCGAACGTCGTCGAGTCCCGCCCGCTCCCGCTGTGAGCGCCTGACGGTGGATCAGCTCTCGGACGGGCGAAGCAAGCCGGTCCGCTTGACCGTGCTGAGGATCGGCGTCACCTCCAATCCCCTGATGTCGCCCAGCGATCCGACCGTCCCGGTCAGGAAGTCGTAGAGCCCGCCGAGGTCGTGGGCCGCCACCGCCACCAGCAGGTTCGCCGACCCGGTCGTCGCCGCGGCGAACCGCACCTGGGGGTGACGGCTCAGCGCCAGGCCGGTCTCCTCCAGGCTGCCGGGGCCAGTGGAGATCCACAGCAGCGCCTCGCTGCCGACGCCGAGCAGCCCCAGGTCGACCTCGCAGGCCAGCCGCACCATGTGTGCGGAGAGCAGCAGGTCCAGCCGACGCCGCACGGTCGACGCCGAGGTCCCCAGCCGGTCGGCCAGCTCGCTGTGACCGGCGCGCGCGTCCGCCGTCAGCTGCTCGACCAACTCCTGGTCCAGCGGCTGGAGTTCGGGGGCGGCGGCGGGCTCGTGCGCGAACGGGGCGAGGGCGTCGAACTGGTCCTGCGGCAGCAGTCCCGCGCTCCACGCAAACCCCGCCGGAAAGACCTTCAGCAGGTCGCAGGCGTCCCAGGACTGCACGGCGGCCGTGGCGGGCAGGTCGCGCAGCAGCAGCGAGGTGCGGGCCTGGGGGCCGTCGAGGAAGAGGACGCTGCTGATCTCGTCGCCGCCGCCAAGGATGTCGACCCACACGGTGTCCTCGCGCCGCGCGAGCGCTGCGGCGAGCGTCCGGATCCGGCTCGGGCGACAGCGGATCCGCAGCGCCATCGGGATCAGTCCCGGAAAGCGGGCCGGGTTGCGCACCGCCGTCGGGCGCAGCGTTCCGTCGTGCAGCAGCGGCGTCGCCCGGCGCACCACCGTGCGCTCGGAGATCCCGAGCACACGGGCGACCGTACGCCACGACGCCCGGGGCGACGCCATCAGCACGGCGGCGATCCGCCGGTCCGTCTCGTCCAGTGCCTGCCTCATGCGTCCCACTGTCCCACTTCCGTCAGAAGTTGATGACTTGTGGCGCACATCGGGAAGTCCGAGGGGCAGTTCTCGCTGGTTTCCGCCGCCCAGCGATAGAACGGAGTCGTCAGGCAGGAGACGACACAGGAAACGGAACAGGAAAGGGAAGGTGGCAGCGATGATCGCGACGGAACGCCCGGTCGTGGGCACCGGTTCGGGGAGCGTCCTGGGGACGAGGGAGGACGGCGTCGCCGCGTTCCGGGGAATCCCGTATGCGGCCTCCCCCGTGGGGGAGCTGCGCTTTGCCGCCCCCGCGCCGCACCCGACCTGGTCCGGGGCGCGGGACGCCTCCCGCCCCGGACCGGCCGTGCCGCAGGGGCCCTCGCGTCTGGAGCTGGTCATGGGGGTGCGCGCCCCCGACTGGGACGAGGACGGCTCGCTCACGCTCAACGTCTGGACCCCGCGTCTGCCCGCCGACGGCGTCGCAAAGCCCGAACTCCCGGTGCTGGTCTGGTTCCACGGCGGCGGGTTCACCAGCGGGTCCGGTGGGTGGGACTGGTACGACGGCCGCAGGCTGGCCGCCGCCGGCGAGATCGTCGTCGTCACCGCCAACTACCGCGTGGGCCCGCTGGGTTACCTGCACCTTCCGGAGCTCGGCAGCGACAACCTCGGGACGCGGGACCAGGCCGCCGTCCTCGCCTGGGTGCGGGAGAACGTCGCCGCCTTCGGCGGGGATCCGGACCGGCTGACCGTCGGCGGCCAGTCCGCCGGAGCGTTCTCGACCCTCTACCTCGGACTCTCGCCGGTCACCGGCCCGCTGATCAGCCGGCTCATCACCCAGAGCGGCCCATTCGGGCTCCCCCCGCAGGCCCCCGAGGTCGCGGAGGACCACGCCCGACGCTTGCTCAAGATCCTGGCGGTGGACGGCAGCCAGGACGTCCTCACTGCCCTGCGAGCCCTTCCGGTCCAGCAACTGCTCGCGGCATACGGACAGTTGGCCCAGGACCTCGCCCGCCCCGGCGACGTCGCGCCGCCGATGTACCCCGTCCTCGGCGGGTTCGGGATGCCGCAGGCGTGGGAGCAGGCCGTGGCCGCCGGACGTCTCGACGGCAAGCAGCTGCTGGCCGGGACCACGCGGGACGAGATGACGGCCTTCTTCTCCTTCGATCCGCGCATACAAGCCGCCTCGACCGAGCAGGCGCGCGCCGTCGCGGCCCGGCAGATCGCCGACGGCGGCGAGCGTTTCGACCGCATGGCCGCGCAGCGTCCCGGCGCGACGGCGGCCGAGGTCGTCACCGCAGTCGTGACCGAGACCGTGTTCCGCGACGGGACCCTGGCCATCGCCGACCATCAGGCCACGACCGGCAACCCCGCGTACGTCTACCAGTTCGACTACGCCCCGGTGCCGGACCCCGCCCACCTGGGCGCGGCGCACTGCGGCGAGCTCCCCTTCTTCTTCGACACCTTGGACGCCTACGCCCGCCCCGGCAGCCCGATGCTCGGCGAGCCCACCGACGCGGTCCGCGCGCTCGGCCGCACCTTCTCGCGAGCTGCTGCGTCCTTCGTCGCCACCGGCCGACCGGACGCGGACGCCTGGTCGCCGTACCGGCCCGCCGCCCCGGAGACGGTGCGGCACTTCGCCTGACGCCCGGCTGGCTAACAGGCTCCGCGAGGTGCACCAGTTGCACTAGTTGATGCATCAACTATAAGCTGATCCACAACGGAGACCCGCCAGGGAGGCCAATCATGGACCAGCGCGTGACGGACAACGCCGAGCAGTCGCGTTTCGAGGTGTTCGAGGGCGACGAGCTCGCCGGATTCGCCCAGTACCACCGCTTTCGCGACGAGATCGCGTTCATCCACACCGAGATCGACCCGCGCTTCGAGGGACACGGCCTGGGCAGCCTGCTCGCCCGCAACGCGCTGGACGCCGTGCGCGAGCAGGGTCTCTCCGCCCTGCCCTACTGCCCCTTCATCCGCGCGTGGATCAAGAAGCACCCTGAGTACGTCGACCTGGTGCCCGCCACGCAGCGTGAGCGGTTCGGCCTGTGAGCGAGACGCCGCCTGCTGACGGCTACGTCCGCGCCGCCGCGGCGGTCGCGACCGGGCTGCCGACCGACTACGGGGTCGACCTTCACGTCGGCCGACACCGGATCGCCGTCGACGAACCGACCTCCCACGGCGGCGGCGACAGCGGCCCGACCCCCGTCGGACTGCTGATCTCCGCAGTCGCCTCCTGCACGGCGATCACGCTGCGGATGTACGCCGAGCGCAAGTCCTGGCCGCTGGAGGACATCCGGGTGCACGTCGCCTACGAGAAGGGCCCGGACGGCGCGAACCGGATCACCCGGCGCATCGACCTGATCGGCCCGCTCGACGACGCGCAGCGCGCCCGGCTGCTGGAGATCGCCGAGCGCACGCCCGTCACCCGGGCCGTCCGCGAGGGCACGCCGATCGTCACAGCGGCCGACCACCACCCCCTGCCCGCAGCTCCAGAAACCAAGGTGCAGCCATGAGCGTGCTTGACACCACCCCCGACCCCTCGGCGGCGGCCTTCCGCGAGCGCGGCGGACGCGAGCACGTCCCCGGAGCCCCGGTCCGGGACCTGCTCAGCGCCCGGGAGTTCACGCTCGGGGACTCCTCCGTCGTCCGCCGACTACTGCCCACCCTCGGCCGACGGATGGTCGGAGCGTGGGCCTTCGTCGACCACTACGGCCCCGACAACATCGCGGACCAGCCCGGCATGCAGGTCCCCCCGCACCCGCACATCGGCCTGCAGACCGTCAGTTGGCTGCACGCGGGCGAGGTGCTGCACCGCGACAGCGCGGGCCACGTCCAGACCATCCGTCCGCGTGAGCTCGGCCTGATGACGTCGGGACGCGGCATCTCGCACTCGGAGCAGAGCCCCGTCCCCCACCCCCGCCTGCTCCACGGCGCACAACTGTGGGTCGCGCTGCCCGACAGCGCCCGGCACGCCGCCCCTGCATTCGAGCACCACGCGCAGCTGCCGCAGGTCGGCGTCCCCGGCCTGGACGCGACGGTGATCCTCGGCGAGCTGGACGGCGCTGCCTCCCCCGGCACCGTCCACTCTCCCCTGATGGGGGCGGATCTGACTCTCCATCAGGGCACCGAGCTGCGGCTCCCCGTCGAGCCGGACTTCGAGTACGCCGTGCTGACCATGTCCGGCACCACCGAGGTCGACGGTGTCCGCCTCGACCCCGGTTCGATGCTGTACCTCGGCACCGGCCGCCGTGACCTGCCGCTGCGCGCTGTGGACGGGGAGTCGCAGTTCCTGCTGCTCGGCGGCGAGCCGTTCGCCGAGAAGCTCGTCATGTGGTGGAACTTCGTCGGCCGCACCCACGACGAGATCGCCACGGCCCGGCAGGACTGGGCGACCGGCGACCGCTTCGGCCACGTCCTCGGCTACGAGGGCGCGTCCACTCCGGCCCCGGCGCTCCCCACCCACCCGCTCCAGCCGCGCGGGCGGGAGCGCTGAGTCGGGCCGAAGGGCCAGTCCGCAGTACGTGAGGACCTGCGGACCAACCCGTCCAACCGATCGATCCCGTGCGGGTCAGACGGACCCGCCGTCGTGGTGCTCAATCGTCGTCGCCGAGGCGAGGGGCTCCTACTTGACGGTCACCCAGGCAGAGGCTGACACCGTCGCACCGCTGGTGGCGTCGCCGCCGTACACGTAGCGCCAGGAGCCGGAGCGGGAGTCGCGGACCGAAGTGCTGAGCGCGCCGGTGCTGCTGGTGCGGACCCAGCGGACGGTGGTCCAGGTGCTGGAGCCGGCCCTGCGGAACTGGAGGGCGACCCAGCGTCCGGCGTATCCGCGCCAGGCGAACTTCTCCCAGTCAGCGCGGTTGAGCTGGCCCTTGACGGCCAGGTAGGCGCCGTTGCGCACGGTGGCGGCCGAGGGCTTGACGGTGAGGGCGTCGGCGCGCGCGAACATGGTGAAAGTGCCGGCCTTCGGCGTGAACGTGGTCCTGCCGTCCTTGCCGTTCACGAGCACCGCGATGTCGAAGACCATTCCCGCCATGGCGTCGGGGATCTGCATCGTCTTGACGTTGTACGTCTCGGTGTCGGTCATGCCGGCGGTCTCGCCGGTCGAGGTGCGGCTGACGACCGGCAGCGCCGGGCTGGAGGCGAGATCGGCGGCGGTGATCGATTCGCCGCCGGCGGCGGCGTTGTCCGGCCACGGCAGGGCCTTGACGGACGCGATCCCGTCCGGGTCGGTGGCGCTGATCCGGATGACCTCGGACGCCTTGCCGGTCAGGCCCAGGACGAGAGTGGTCGCCGAGGCGTGGGTGATCACGGGCGACGGGGTGGTGGCGGACGCGGCGGTCGGGACCGCCAGCGTGCCGAGCGCAAGCGCGCCGACCAGGGTCGGCGCCGCTATGCGAATGCGCATCTGTGCTCCTTACAAAGACCCCGTCTCCATGACGGGGTCTTGAGAGAGCCGTTATACCAGCCGCTCCTGCCGCGTCTTCGCTGGTGGGGGCCGCATCGTCCCGCGAGGTTCCGGCCCGAGCTGAAGGTGGTTCAGACTCAACCGATGGCGGACGGGGCCATGGAGAGCCCGAAGCCGATGACCACCAGGCACAGCGTCGAGGCCCCGGCGAGCCAACCAGAGGCGCGGCGCTATGCCCGGTCGCCACCGATCCGCCCGTGCCACTCCGCCCAACTCGGCTGATTCCAGGCGTTGATCACGAGGCACCGCGCCTGGCTACCCTGTGGCCATGTCATCGCACGCGCCCGCCGAACTCTCCGGCTCTGACGCCACCACGAACGCCAAGGAAACAGCCGAGGAAACGGCCCAGGAAACGGCCGCCCAACTGGCCGCCCAACTGGCCGCCGACCCGTACGTCGCGTACGCCCGCCTGCGGGAGGCCGGACCGGTCCACCGGGTCGCCGGGACCGACGGGCGTCCCGCATGGCTGGTCACCCGCTACGAGGACGTCCGCCGCGGGCTGGCCGACCCCCGGCTCTCGCTGGACAAGCGGCACGCGCTGCCCGGCAACTACCAGGGCCTGTCACTCCCGGCCGCGCTGGACGCCAACCTGCTCAACATGGACGCCCCCGACCACACCCGGATCCGCCGGCTGGTGTCCCAGGCGTTCACCCCACAGCGCATCGAGCAACTGCGGCTACCGATCCGGCGCACCGCCGAATCCCTGCTGGACGCCTTCCCGGCCGAAGGCCCCGTGGACCTGGTCGCCGCCTACGCCGCGCCGCTGCCGATCACGGTGATCTGCGAGCTTCTCGGCGTGCCCACGGAGGAACGCCGCGACTTCCGCGGCTGGACGGACACCCTCGTCGCCCCCGACCCCTCCCGCCCGAACGAGGCCAGGACCGCGATCGCGGGCATGCTCGGCTACCTGACCCGGCTCATCGCGACCAAGCGCGAACACCCGGGCGACGACCTGCTGTCCGCGATGATCGAGGCCAGGGACGAGGACCGTGACGAAGGTCGGCGTCTCAGCGAGGACGAGTTGCTCTCGCTCGCCTTCCTGATCCTCTTCGCCGGGTACGAGAACACCGTCCAGCTCATCGGCAACGCGGTGCTTGCTCTCCTCGCCCACCCGGACGAACTGGCCGCCCTCCGCGCGGAGCCGGAGCGGATGGGGGCGGCGGTCGGGGAACTGATGCGCTTCGACGCTCCCGCGCCGCTCGCCATCCGGCGCTTCCCGGTCGAGGACGTCACCGTCGACGGCGTCACCATCCCGGCCGGGGAGACCGTCCTGCTCTCGCTCGCCTCCGCGAACCGCGACCCGGACCGCTTCCCGGAGCCGGACCGCCTTGCCCTCGACCGCGCGTCATCCGGCCACCTCGCGCTGGGTCACGGCGTCCACTACTGCCTCGGCGCACCCCTGGCCCGCCTGGAGACGGAGATCGCCCTCGACGCTCTCCTGACCCGCTTCCCCCACCTCACGCTCGCCGTCCCGGCGGCCGACCTCCGCCACCGCCCCTCCATCCGCACCCGCGGACTGGTCGCCCTGCCGGTCGCCTACTGACGCGTCCTGACGATCCCTCACCTGACCCCGACCTGACCCCGACCCTGACCCTGCCCCCGCGGCACGGTCAGCTCGTCCGCGCTCCCGCGCTGATGTTCGCGATGCGGCCCAGGGGGTCGAAGGTGACCTGGACCGTGCTGCCGTCCGGCAGGTGGGCGCGGGTGCCGTCGATGGTCTTCTCGGCGCGGATGCCGTGGTGGGCGAAGTAGCCCCGGACGACCTGGCGGGCGGAGCGGCTGAAGAGGGTCTGGCCGGTCATCAGGAAGCGTGGCATGGCGATCGGGTCCAGCGGGGCGAGCTGGATCTGCGGGTCGTCCGGAGTGAAGTAGACCCGGGTGTCCGAGCCGGCCGACTGGCCGATGTAGCCGGGCGCGCTGAGGACGCCCATCGCGACGAAGGCCAGCGCCTCGGCGGCCCAGCGGGGATCGTCGAAGCCGGACAGGTCCACGCCCGCCTCCCGCAGCTCGGGGATGCGATTGCGCTTCCCGAACTCGGCGACCCGCTCGCTCGCCACCACGACCGGCGTGCCGCGGAGGCTGGGATTGGCCCACGCCCACAGCCACGAGCGGCCGGTGACGTCGAAGGTGCCGAGCAGTCCGACGCGGACGGTGCGACCCGCTGCCCGGTACACCTGCTGCTCCAGGTCCGCCGTCCACTCCCCGCCAGCAGGCAACGCGCGCCCGAGCGCGTCGAGTTGCTCGGTCCCCCAGGCGGCGTGGTACTCCGCGTGACGGAGAAAGGCCTCGGAGAATATCGACTTCACGCGGCAATCCCTAACAACTCAAAGTCAGCAATGTGCAACCGTTGGTAGGGATATCAGACAGCCAGGACGATCCCCGCGTTGACCTGCAGGTTTTCACTGTGGCTTCACAAAAACCCCGGAACGGACAGCTCCGCACAAGCTGTCCCGGCCCCAGGCGGAATCCTGGACGGGCCGACGGACAGGTGATCTACGATCGGCGGCATGGAGAAGTCTGTGCGGAGTGTGCGTCTGGAGCCGTTCACCGAGGACGAGTTCGGTCCTTGGGAGGAGCGGCGGGTCGAGACGTACGCGCGGTCGAACGTCAACGCGGGGTTCTGGTCCGCGGCAGAGGGCTTGGCGAAGTCCCGGGAGGCGTTCGACCAGCTGCTACCGAAGGGACTCGCCACGCCCGACAACCACCTGTGGATGGCGCACGACGCGGAGACGGACGAGCAGGTCGGCACGCTGTGGATCGCGATGCGCGCCCTCGGGAAGAGCAATGAGGCCTACATCTGCTTCGTCGGCGTGGACGAGGCGCACCAAGGCAAAGGTTACGGCCGGGCACTCATGCACGCGGCGACGGACGCCGGGCGGCAGCTCGGGGCGACGTCGATGGGTCTGAACGTCTTCGGGGACAACACCAGGGCTCAGAACCTCTACCACAGCCTCGGGTACGTGGTGCAGGCCCAGAGCATGCGGCTGGACCTCTGACCGCTCGCGCCGTCGCGCGAGCGGTCAGAGCGGGCCTTAGGCGGAGAAGCTGCCGACGCCCGAGACGTGGGAGCCATAGCCCGCAGCCAGCGTGCCGACGCCGCCGGCGGAGCCGGGGAGGCTGGCCGGGATCATGCAGAACGGGTCCGCGTAGACGCGGATGGTGCTGTCGGTGAGGTTGTCCACCACGTGGGCCAGCGGCGGCAGCTTCTGGCAGCCGGTCGGGTTCTGGTAGATGTCCAGCGGCTGGAGCTCGGTCGAGAAGACGACCACTTGACCGGTCGCCGCCTGCGCGGGACCGGCGGCGAGGCCGACGACGGCCGTGAAGGCCGCCAGGGCCCCGGCGATGACGGTTGCGGTACGACGCATGAGACTTCCTCCAGTGAGGGTTAAGGGGTGAGCGGTCACCCGCGGATGCGGGCGCACAGGGGGGCCGCTGCGAGCGACCCGGCGACGCGGCGCACGGCCTGTTCGGCGGAGCGGACCGCGCCCTCGCTGTTGGGCCGCAGGAGGGTCCAATCGCCGACGTACTCGATTGGGCCGGCCGGACGCGCGGCGAACGCGCCGCGCAGGCGGAGCGCTGCGGGCGTTGCTTCCGGAAGGCCGTGGCGGAAGCGGTGCACCAACGTGCGGGTGGTGGCCGCGCCGAGGCCGGGCAGGAACCGTTCGGCCTCGGCGGCGACCACCCGCGTGAACTCCTCGTCGGGCGCGTCCAGCAGGTCCGGCCCGGCCCACGGTGAGGCGAACAGGGTGACCATCCCGCGCCCCGCCGGGACGCGGCCCTCGGCCTTGAGATGGTCCAACAGCAGCCCGGCGCAGATGCGGCTCTCCCGCTCCGGGATCGAGAGGGCGTAGCTGGGGGTGCGCGTCGGGCTGGGCAGCGGCCGGTCCAGGAGGCAGACGGCCTTGAGCATCGGCGCGAAGGTGCACGCTTCCAGGAAGGGGCGCTCCTCCGGCGTCGCGTCCACGTCCAGGGCCAGGGTGACCGGTGCCGGGACGGCGAGCACGAGCTGACGGGCCGTCAGTACGCGGCCGTCGACGAGGTGAAGGCGGGCGCGGTCCGACCCGGTCCGCTCGACCACCAGCGCGGGGCTGCCGAGTTGCACGGGCACCTGCCGTGCCAGAGCACGGGCGAGCGTGTCCATCCCGGTGCGGTACGTGGACCACCGCGCTCCCGCGCCGCCGACCGCGAGCAGCAACGCCAACATCGGGGCGACTGCGGAGCGTTCGGGACGCCAGCCGAAGCAGTGGCTGGAGAACGGCTGCAGCAGGCAGTCGAGCAGCTCGGGGTGGTAGGCGCCGGCGTACTCGGCGACGGTGGCCGCGCCGAGGGGCGAGACCTCGGGGCGGTCGGCGTCGAACTCCGCGCGGTTGCCGAGCAGGTGGGCGGTGGAGCGGAGCCAGGCGAGTCGGCCGCGCCAGGACATGCCCGCACCGGTCAGCAGGCCGAGCGGGTGGCCCAGCCGCGCATGGGCGCGCCCGTCGCGCCACAGCGCGAATCCTGCCCGGATCGGCACCAGGTCCTCGCGTGGAACGGCGAGTTCGCGGATGAGCCGCCACGTGGCCTCGTAGCCACGGTCGGCGATGGTCTCGGCGCCCTCGTCGATCAGGTATCCGTCGACGCGGGAACTGGCCATCCGCCCGCCGACGCGCGGCGCGGCCTCGAAGACCTGGACGGAGCGTCCCGCCTGCTGCAGCCGGTAGGCGGCGGTGAGTCCGCCGATGCCCGCGCCAACGACGGCGACGTCAAGGTCGAGACCCGAGGCGCCACCCGACTCCAGGCCGTTCATGTCCACCGTCCCGTGCCGTGGCCGACGCTTCCGGCCAGGTAGCGGTCGCGCAGCTCGTGGCGGCGGACCTTGCCGGTCCCGGTGCGCGGGACGTCGTCCCGGTCCAGCACGAGCGGCTCGGCCAGGGCCGGCAGGTCGCGCACGGCCTCCTTCCAACGCCCGGGCTCGATGGGCCCGTTGACGATGAGCACCGGTTGCGGTGTGCGGTCCACGCCGCCGAGGACGACGGCCTCCTCGACCTCGGGCAGACGGTCCTGGAGCACGTCCTCCAGCTCGACGCAGCTGACGCCGGGGATCATGTCGACCTCGCGGTCGAGCAGCAGCACCGCGCCGGAGCGCGTGCGGACGGCCAGGTCACCGGTGTTGAACCAGGGACCGCGCACCTTCTGCTGCCAGCGGTCCTGCTCGCCGAGATAGCCGAGGCAGCAGGCCTTCGTCCGGGTGAGGACCAGACCCACCTCGCCGCGCGCGACGGGCCGGAAGGTGTGCGGGTCGACCACCCGCAGGCCCACCCAACCCGGCAGCGGACGGCCGAGGTTGCGGGTGGTGGGGTGCCGCTGGGCACGCCGGGCGAGGGCGCGGCGGGTGAGGAACCGGAAGGTCAGCGGCCCGGTCTCGGTCTGGCCCCACCCCTGCATCCACAGCGGGACGCGGCGCCGGCTGGCGTGGAGGAAGGCGCGAACGGTCGGCGGGTGGACCGCGTCGAAGGTGGAGATGTAGAGCCGCACGTCGCGGAACGGGCTGCGCTGCGCGGCGGCCAGTCGGTGCCAGCGCACGTAGGTGGACGGCAGCGCCTCCACGATGGTGGGCGGGTGCGCGTCCAGCAGCCGACCGGCGGTGTCGGGGTCGGAGTCGGAGTCGGCGACGATGACGACCTCGCGTGGCTGGTGCCAGAACGTGCTCACCGTCCACGACAGCGCGCGGCCGTGGGCGAAGGACGTGGCGCTGGCGAAGACGTCCGCGCGGCCCGCGGTGAGGACGGGCCAGGGCATCGCCTCGAAGCCGGTCAGCCGACGGATCAGGGTCGTGGTGGAGTGGACGACCAGCTTGGGCGCGCCGGTGGTGCCGGAGGTGTGCAACACGGCCAGCGGCAGATCGTCCGCGCGGCGGTGGACCCGGGCGGGCGGCTCGTCGGGCAGGTCGTGCAGCGCGGTGACACCGGATCGGCGGCCGTCGCCGGGCGCGCCCCGGTCCAGCGTCACCGTCTGCCCGGCGTGCCGGGTCAGCTCCATCCCGGCGGCGGTCCCGGCGCGCAGCAGGCGCGTCTCGGTGACCAGGACGGCGGGCTGCAGCCGGTCGAGCAGGCTGTCCAGCACCTGCGGGTCGAGGTGGTCGGAGAGCAGCGCCGGGACCGCGCCGATCCGGGCGGCGGCGCAGGCGATCAGCGCGTAGTCCCAGTGGTTGCGCTTGACGACGGCGACATGGTCGCCGGGACGGGCTCCGGCGGCGGCCAGCCGTGCCGCGGTGGCACGGACCAGCCCGGCCACCTGCGGCACGGTCCACCGGGTGCCCGCCTCGGGGGCGAGGTCGAGCGGGCGGCTGAGATGGACGATGGTCGGCGAGCGCCGCCGGGCGAGCGCGTCGAAGACGACGCCGGGGTGGAGGGGCTTCACCGCTGCGTCACCGCCAGCAGCAGGTCGGCGGAGATCATCAGCGCGGTGGCGATCCGGTGCAGCCGGATGCCGAGCGTCCGCGCGCCGAACACGTTGCCGCGCAGGTTCCCCTTGACCCACTGCAGTGCGCGCAGCGCGATGACCGGCGACATCAGCAGCGGGAACCACCACGGGCCGATCCCGACGGACGAGGGGACGATGATCAGCAGGGCTTCGAACGCGGAGACCGCGCCGATGAACGCGGCGTTCCCGCGCACGGACGCGACGCAGGCGACCGTGAGACGGCCGACGGCGCGGTCCCCGTCGCGGTCGTTGATGTTGGAGTAGACGCCGAACAGTGCCGGACCGAGGCCGAAGACCAGGGCCTGGACGACGACGAACCCGGGGGCCTGCCCGGTCAGCAGGCCGAAGAGCGGCAGCACGTAACCCCAGCCGAGGGCGGCCAGGAAGAGCTCCTGGAAGCCCCGGTAGCTGAGCTTGAGCCACCACGAGTACTGGAACCCGAAGACCAAACAGGCCCCGGTCCCGAGCACCGCCCACAGCGGCCGGGCGGGCGCCAGCGCCACGCTCGCGCCCCAGAACCCGGCGCAGAGCGCGGTTGCGGCCGAGCCGAAGCGCAGTGCTTGACGCTCCGTCAGTGTCCCGGCGATCAGCGGCTTGCGGGCGAGGCGTCGCGCGGCGGCGTCGGGGCCGTAGTTGGCGGCGTCGCTGCCGTCCCGGTAGCCGGTGACGTCGTCGAAGGCCACCATCCCGGCGACCATGGTGAGTTCACCGAGGAAGAAGAGCAGCAGCACGAGGGCGGACCGGCCCACGTAGGCCAGGTCGGATGCCGCGCCGAAGGGGACCAGCATCGCCGCGACCAGCGGAATGCTCAGGTAGTAGTCGAGGATGTCGAGCTTGGCCAGCTTGGCGTAGGCGCGCCGGCTGCCGGGCGTGATCACCGGACCGTCGGCCGACCTTCCGGCCGGACGGACGGGAAGGGTCACGACCGTTGCCTGGCTGGGGGCTTGGGCTCCTGGCTGGGCCGCGGTGTCGAGTGCGGACGCGGGTTCCATCGGGCGGGTGCTCCTCCTGCATTGTGGTGCTGCTTTGCTGCGGTGCTGCGGTCGTGCGGTCGTGCGGTCGTGCGGTCTCCCGCTCAGGTGGTTGCCGGCGCCTCCCCCGGCTCCCCCGTGTGGGACGCGGCGGCTGCGGCGGTCAGGGCAGTGGCGGTCAGGGTGCGGCGGCAGACCTTGCCGGTGGCCGCGAGCGGCAACCGGTCCAGATGCAGGACGAGTTCGGGCAGCTTGCGGCGGGCCAGACCGCGTTCACCGCCCAGGTAGGCACCGAGGCTCGCGACGTCCAGCGGGGGCGTGCCGGGCCGCTGGACCAGGCAGGCGCAGAGACGCTCACCGAGGTCCGGGTCCGGGACGGCCACGCAGGCGGCCTCGGCGACGTCCGGGTGGGCGTGCACCTGCTCCTCGACCTCGGCCGGGCTGATGGTCCAACCGCCGCGGATGACCACCTGCTTGAGCCGGTCCAGCACGCGCAGCGTGCCGCCCGGCTCGATCACGCCCAGGTCGCCTGTGCGGACCCAGCCGTCGGTGGTCCGATAGCGGTGGTCCAGCTCGGGCGCGCCGACGTAGCAGAGCGGGCTCATCGGTCCGCGCGCCTGGATCTCGCCACTCCGGCCGGGCGGCAGCGGCCGGTCGTCCGGGCCGCAGACGCGCAGGTCGGTGACGCGCGGGTCGGGCGTCCCGACCCGGCTCACGTCCTGGTGCGGATCCGTCCACGTCGTACGGCAGTTGACGCCGTCGCTGGAGCCGTAGACGTTGATGACCGGGCAGCCGAACCGGTTCAGCGCGGCGGCCAGCACGGCTGAGGTCAGCTGCGCGCCGCTGGAGACGACCGCCCGCAGGGAGCTCAGGTCCTCGCCGGGCACCGGCGGGTGGTCGGCGATCCGGCGCAACATCGTCGGCACTCCGACGAGGTGCGTCGGCCGCCATGCGGTGACGGCGCGCAGGACCGCGTCGGGGTCGAACCGCTCCAGCAGGTGGAGCGTCGCCCCGCAGCGGGCCAGTGCCACGAGCCCGAGCGAGCCGTAGGAGGACGCGAGCGGGGCCAGGACGAGCGCGGCGGGGGCGTGCTCTGCTTCGGCGTCGGGTTCGAGGCCGAGGACGGCGGCGACGTAGGTGCCGCGTCCGCCCAGCAGCGCGTTGTGGCTGTAGGCGGTCATCTTCGGCGCAGCCTCCGAGCCTGAGGAGACCAGGATCCGGGCCGGGTCCTCGGGGTCGACGCGCGCAGGGCGGAACGCGTCGGGATCGCCGCGCAGGAGGCCATCGACCGTGACGACGTGCTCCAGGTGGGCGAGGGGCCCGTGCCCTCGTTCGAGGCCGGTGTCGGCGTTGGTGTCGGTGCCTGCCTCGGTGTCGGTGTCGGCGTCGGCGTCGGTGACCAGGAACCGGGCCCGGGACAGCTCCAGCAGCGCATGGCTCTCGCGACTGCCCTGACCTGCGGGCCACGGCAGGGCGACCGCGCCGACGGCGGCGACGGCGAGGTCCACGGCCAGGGCGCGCCAGCCGCTCGGAAGCCGGATGCCGACGATGTCGCCGGGGCCTGCACCCAGACCGCCGAGAGCTGCGGCCATGCTCCGTACGTGCGAGTTGAGTTGACGATACGTCAGACATGTGTCGGGCGTGCGGACGGCAAGGCGTTCGCCGTGGACGCGCACGCGCTCGGCGAAGGCCTGATAGAGGTCGGTGTCCGGGCAGTCGCCGCGCTGCACCCACTGCAGGCGCAGCCGCGCGGGGACGGTGTCGCGCAGGACCAGACCGTTGCCTGAGCGCCAGGTCCGCGTGGGCGAGGTCATCGGCATGGTCGTAGGCGTGGTCATCGGTGGAACTCCCAGGGGCTGCGGACCTGGGTGCAGGAACCGTCCCGGTCGAGGGCGGCGGCGAAGCGCGGGTTCGCCCCAAGGTCCGTCAGATCGGTGCAGACGGCTGCAGCGGGCTGGACGGCTGCCGATCGCAGCTCGGGCAGGCACAGCATCCGGGCGGCCGAGAGCAGCGAGGAGGTGATGGCCTGCCCGCGCCCGGTTAGCCCAGTCGCGAGCAGCCCCGCGACCACGCCCTCCGCGCAGACGACTCCGCCGAGCACGTCGGTGAGCGTGAACAGGGACGCCGTCGGCGGGAGACCGGGCGGCGTGACCAGCGCGGCCAGTCCGGACCAGGCCTGGACCGGAAAGTCCGTTCCCACGGGCGGCTGTTGACCGCGCGCCTCACCCCAGCCGGAGGCGGCGGCGTGGACCAGTCCCGGCTTCACCTCCGCCAGCGCGTCCGCGTCGAGGCCGAGCCGCAGGTCCTTGCCGGGAGCGAGGCTGTGCAGGAACACGTCGGCCCCGGTGGCGAGTTCGCGTACCGCCGCGCGTCCGGAGGCGCTTGCGAGATCCGCCTCCAGGTTCTCCTTGCCATGGTTCAGTGCCACGAAGCGCGCCGAGCAGTCGCCTGCCATCGGCGGCATCCCACGCATCGGGTCGCCGCCGGGCGGCTCGACGCGGACCACGCGTGCACCGAGCAGCTGCAACAGGTGACCGGCCAGCGGGCCTTGGACACGGCGACAGACCTCCACCACAGTCACCCCGGCCAGCGGTGCGCGGCCGACGGTCCACGCGCCTCCCGTCACCGGGCTGGCCACCGAACGTCCCGGCACCAGTCGCCAGGGCGATCCGTCGGGTTCCAGTTCCCCGCACCCGGTGGCTACCGGCGTCAGGTCCACTCCTGATTCGCGGGCCAGCCGTTCGAGGTCAGCGAACGTCAACCGTTTCGTCGCCTCCAGCAGACCGGCCGGGAGCAGGCAGACGGCGGTGCCGTAACGCTGCTGGAACGGCAGCCAACCGCGGCCGGCATCGGATCGGTCCGCACCCGCCGCCGCCCAGAACCCGCGCCACGTCTCGGGATCGAGCGTCTCCAGCTCGAACCGGACGCCGTCGGCAGCCTCGAACGGCGGACCGCCCGGGCCGGAGTGGGCGGGCCAGTCGTCGCCGTCGGTGGCCGTGGCGGCGGCCAGGTACTGGCCGACGGAGAGCAGCCCCGCCTGCGCCACCGACGTGCTGACGCAGGGCTCGTCGCCTCCGTGGCTACCGTCGCTTCCGTCGCGCCCCTGCCCGGTGGACCGGGCTTGGGCGACGAGCGCCGCCAGCGTCCCGGTCGCGGCGAGCGTGCCCGCGAGCGCGCTCGCATAGTCGATGCCGAGCGGGGTCGGGCGACCGTAGCGGCGGCCGTGGACGTGCATCAGCCCGCAGGCGGCCTGGACGTCGGCCTCGCTGCCGAGGGCAAGGTGGACCGGCCCGGCCCAGCTGAGCGTGCAGCGCGCCCTGAACGACCCGGCCTGCGCGGTGAACGCCCGGCTCCCGCCCGGCAGTTCCGGCCTGACGCGCCATCCGAGCGCCCGCAGCTGCGCGACGGCGAGCCGCGCGGCGACGCCCGGAGCGGCGTCCGGAGCGACGTCCGGAGCGACGTCCGGAGCGACGTCCGAAGCGGCGGTCCCGGCGCGAACCTGGGCCACTGCGGAGGTCGTCATGCCGGGCGCCTCGCCTGCACGCAGTACAGGACGCAGGAGGCGGCACGGAAGCCCGGATGCCCCATCGCCTCACGGGCCGCGAGCAGTTGATCCTCCGTCAACCCCTGCTCCAGCAACGCCTCGCGCAGGTGGAACGTGTGGTGCAGCTGGAGTTGCAGTCCAGGCGAGTCCGCCGTCCACGGCAGCAGATGCGGCACCGGTTCGACGTCCGTGAAACCCGCCGCCCGCAGGTCCTCCGCGCAGGTCCGTCCCCACGACGGGTCAGCTCCGGCGGCGCGCAGGGCGCGGCCCTTGGCGACCTGGAACGCCTCGTAGCCCTCGCGGGTGCGCCGGTCGGGGGCGAGCAGCACCGGCGCATAGTCGATGTCGAACTCCTCCAACTGCAGCCAACCGCCCGGCCGCAGGGCGCGCAGCAATCGACCCAGGACGGCCTGCCGTTGCGGCAGGTGGGTCAGCACCAGCCGGGAGTGGACCAGGTCGAAGGCCGCCTCGGGGAGCGGGTCCTGGACGACGTCGTGCCGGCGCACCGTCAGACCCGGACGGGCGGGGATGTGCTCGGGCTTGACGTCGGTGGCCAGCACGCTGCCGCCGGGCGCGGTGCGTTCGGCCAGCCACAGCGCGACGCTGCCGCCGCCCGCGCCCACCTCCAGGCAGTCCCAGCCCGGTCCGACGCCGCTCTCCGTCAGGCGCGCGGTGGTGATTCCGTCGTGCGCGGCGCCCAGACAGCGGTGCTGCTCGTCGGCGTGGGGGCTGTCGTTGTCGAAGGCGTAGGCGCCTTCTGGTACTTCGCCGGTGGCGGCCGTGGGCGTGGGCGTGTCAGGGCTGGCGACGGGCATGACTTCTCCGGGAACGACGGAGCGAACAACGGACGGTGACACGGCGGTGGGCCGCCGCCGCGGACGGCGGCCCACCTGGGTGGTGCGGACGCGTCAGGACGCGTCAGGAGGCGTCCCACGTGATGTCGTAGACCGCGAGGGAGCGGTTGTTGAAGTGGGCGGTGCCGGTGAGGCCCTTGTAGGCGCCGGTGCCACCCTCGATGACGCCGTCGAAGGCCTTCGGGTAGGTGGCGGTGACCGGGTTCTGGATCGGGAAGACCACCGAGAGGGCGACCTGGTCACCGGTGTTGAAGACGATGTCCGCGTGGCAGAAGGCGGTCACCGAGCTCGGGGTGATGGAGTCCTTGTCGCACAGGTCGTAGGCCTTGCCGACCGCGGCCCCGGTGGAGTCCTTGACCGCGGCGCCGCCGCCGAAGCCCGCGCCCACCGCGCTGGCGGCACCGGCCTCGTCGTTGTTGCCGCTGAAGTCCAGAGTCAGCGCGGGCGGCGCGACGGCACGCAGGTGAGCGGCACTGGCGCTCCCGGTCGAACCGGCGACCAGGGCGACAGCAGCGGCACCCGCCGCGGCGGCGACGAGCGCGGCACGCTTCACCGTGACAAAACGGGACATGAATACTCCTCGAACGGCCCGGGCCGTTTGCCCGGGTTCGCAGCACAGTGCACCACATGCTCCGTGCACGGAGCGACCCTTGCTGGGTCGACGTGTCGTCCACGAACCTGTCTCAAGTCGGCCTTGAAACCGGGGATTTGACGGCCCGCGCAAAGCCTTGGACACGAAGGGACCAAGGCTTTGGGGCCTCCAAGATCATCATCCGGCAGGGTGAAGAATTCACCCGCCTGGTGGTCGGTTCGGCAGCTCGCCGTGTATGGCGGGGCGGCCAGTTGGCAGGATCGCTGCGAGCGGACCCGAGTAAATTCCCGGGCTCGCCCTTTCGCTGTGCCCACTGTTCCAGGGGAGTTCGGTCATGTCATTTGATCTGCTGATCGTGGGCCTCGGTTATGTGGGGCTTCCGCTCGCTCGCGCCGCAAGCGACGCGGGGCTTTCCGTGGCCGGATACGACATCGCGCCAACCACCGTCGCGGCACTGCGCGCGGGCCGCTCCCCGGTCCGCGACGTCACCGACGCGGACGTGGCCCGGATGCTCGACGCCGGCTTCACCCCCGCTGACGATCCGGAGCTGCTGACGCAGGCACAGGCCGTGGCGCTCTGCGTCCCCACCGGCCTGTCGCCCGAAGGGCAACCGGACCTAGGCCCGCTCACCGCCGCCTGCCGCACGGTCGCCGAGCGGCTGCGGTCCGGGATGCTGGTCGTGCTCGAGTCGACCTCGTTCCCCGGCACCACCGAGGAGTTGGCGCGCCCGCTACTGGAGGCCTCCGGCCTGGTCGCGGGCGTCGACTTCCATCTCGGCTACTCCCCCGAGCGGGTCGACCCCGCCAACCGGCAGTTCGGCATCGGCAACACACCCAAGGTGGTCTCCGGCGTGACGCCGGTCTGCGCCAAGCAGTGCGCGGCGCTGTACGAGCGCTTCGTCGACACCGTGGTCGTGGCCCGCGGCACCCGCGAGGCGGAGCTGGCCAAGCTGCTGGAGAACACCTACCGCAGCGTCAACATCGCCCTGGTCAACGAGTTCGCCCGCTACTGCCACGCGGTCGGGGCGGACGTGTGGGACGTGGTGGCGTGCGCGGGGACGAAACCTTTCGGCTTCCAGTCCTTCCGCCCCGGCCCAGGGGTCGGCGGGCACTGCATCCCGGTCGACCCGGTCTACCTGCTGCACGGCGCGCCCGCCGACTCCTTCGCCGTCGTCCGGGCGGCCCTGCGCGCGAACCACGTCATGCCCGGTCATGTCGTGGCGCGCGCAGTCGAGTTGCTCGAAGCCGAAGGACTGCCTGCGGCGCGCGCCCGGGTCACGCTGCTGGGAGCGGCCTACAAGCCGGACACGGACGACGTGCGCGAGTCACCCACACTGGACGTCGCGCGCGGCCTGCTGGACCTGGGCGTCGAGGTCACCTGGCACGACCCGCACGCCGCGGCCCTGCCGCTCGCCGATCCCCGGCTGCGGCGCCACGCCGACCCCCTCACGGCCGCCACCGAGGCCGACCTGGTCGTGCTGCTCCAAGCCCACAGCGGCTACGACCTGCCGACGCTGGCCAAGGTATCCCGGCTGCTCTTCGACACCACGGGACGACTGAGCGGTGACCGCGTCGTCCGGCTGTGAGTCGGGCCCGGGGCTCGCGTCAGTTCGTGAAACCGCCGTTGCTCAGCAGCAACTGCCCGTTGATCCACCCGCCCTGCGGCGAGCAGAGGAACTCCACCAGGTGGGCGGTGTCCTGCGGCGTGCCCAGCCGACCGAGCGGGGTCCGACCCGTCAGGTGCTCCCTCACGTCGTCCGACATCCAGCCGGTGTCCACCGGGCCGGGGTTGATCACGTTGGCGCTGATCCCGAGGTGCGCGAGCTCGTGCGCGGCGGCCAGCGTGATCCGGTCGAGCGCGCCCTTGCTCGCGCCGTAGGGCAGGTTGCCGACGGTGTGGTCGCTGGTCAGCGCGATCACCCGGCCGGTACCAGGCACGCCCTGGAAGCGCCGTCCGTACGCGCGGATCAGTAGCCAGGTGGCCCGCGCGTTCACCGCGAAGTGACGGTCGAAGCTCTCGACGGACGTGTCGAGCAGGCCGGAGTCGACCGACTCGCAGTGGCACATCACCAGCGCCGTGACGCCGCCGAGACCTTCCTCCACCTCGTCGAAGATCCTCTCCGGCGTGGCTGGATCGGCCAGGTCCGCCTCCACAGCCAGCGTGTCGGCACCGCGCCCGGCCAACTCCGCGGCGATCTCGTCGGCCGCGCCGCGCTCCACGCCCCACGGCATCCGGGCGTCGTAGGGCGCCCAGTAGGTGAACGCGACGTCCCAGCCCGCCGCCGCCAATCGCCGGGCGATCCCGGCACCGATGCCGACCGTGCGGCCCACTCCGGTCACCAGCGCGACCGGGCGCGGTTCGGCGGATGCGGCGTTCCCGTCCTCAGTCCTCACAGCACACCATGCTTCGACCGACTGCGGCGGGCGGCAACCGGTTTTCGGGCTGCCGAACGGCTCTGCCGTCGTCACCGTTTCGGTCGAACGCCGACGCGTCGCCGGGTGTGTCGGCGCCTCGCCGCTCTCCCGCTCACTAGCCTTCCGAGCGCCCGGCAGACCGCGGCCATCGGCGGACATCCCGACACCGGCCGGCGGGCCACACCCATCTGGGCACGAGGAGACGCGTGTACGTACAACCCGCCACCAGCACCGACGAGGCGCTCGGTGAGACCAAGCCGGTGACGGCCGGTCAGACGATCATCAAGTGGATGACCACGACCGACCACAAGGAGATCGGCACGCTCTACACCGTGACCTCGTTCGCCTTCTTCCTGGTGGGCGGCGTCATGGCGCTGATGATCCGCGGTCAGCTGATCCAGCCGGACAACTCCCTGCTCTCCAACGAGCAGTTCAACCAGGCCTTCACCATCCACGGCACGATCATGCTGCTGATGTTCGCCACGCCGCTCTTCGCGGGCTTCGCGAACTGGATCATGCCTCTGCAGATCGGCGCGCCCGACGTCGCCTTTCCGCGCCTGAACGCCTTCGCCTACTGGCTCTACCTCTTCGGCTCGCTGATCGTCGTGGCGGGGTTCATCACCCCGCAGGGCGCGGCCGACTTCGGCTGGTTCGCCTACGCGCCGCTGAACTCCGCGATCCACAGTCCCGGTGTCGGCAGCGACATGTGGATCATGGGTCTGACCTTCTCCGGCTTCGGCACCATCCTCGGCTCGGTCAACTTCATCACCACCATCCTCTGCTTGCGGGCCCCTGGAATGACGATGTTCCGGATGCCGATCTTCGTCTGGAACGTCCTGCTCACCGCGGTGCTGGTGCTGCTCGCCTTCCCCGTACTGGCCGCCGCGCTGCTGGCACTGGAGGCGGACCGCAAGTTCGGCGCCCACGTCTACGACCCGGCCAACGGCGGGGCGATCCTGTGGCAGCACCTGTTCTGGTTCTTCGGGCACCCGGAGGTCTACATCATCGCGCTGCCGTTCTTCGGCATCGTCTCCGAGGTGATCCCGGTCTTCTCGCGCAAGCCGATGTTCGGCTACCAGTCGCTGATCGCGGCCACCATCGCCATCGCCGGCCTCTCGGTCACGGTGTGGGCGCACCACATGTACGTCACCGGCGCCGTACTGCTGCCGTTCTTCTCCTTCATGACGTTCCTGATCGCCGTCCCGACCGGGGTCAAGTTCTTCAACTGGATCGGCACGATGTGGCGCGGGTCGCTCAGCTTCGAGACGCCGATGCTGTGGACCGTCGGCTTCCTGGTGACCTTTCTCTTCGGCGGTCTCACCGGCGTCATTCTCGCGTCGCCGCCGCTGGACTTCCACGTGTCGGACTCGTACTTCGTGGTCGCCCACTTCCACTACGTGGTCTTCGGCACCGTCGTCTTCGCCATGTTCGCCGGGTTCTTCTTCTGGTGGCCCAAGTGGACCGGGAAGATGCTCGACGAGCGCCTGGGCAAGATCCAGTTCTGGATGCTCTTCATCGGCTTCCACACCACCTTCCTGGTCCAGCACTGGCTGGGCGCGGAGGGCATGCCGCGCCGCTACGCCACCTACCTGCCGCAGGACGGCTTCACCACGCTGAACGTCATCTCCTCTGCGGGCTCCTTCCTGCTCGGGCTGTCGGTCCTGCCGTTCCTCTACAACGTGTGGAAGACAGGCAAGTACGGAACCCGCGTCACCGAGGACGACCCGTGGGGCTACGGCCGCTCACTGGAGTGGGCGACCTCCTGCCCGCCGCCGCGCCACAACTTCCTCACCCTGCCGCGGATCCGCTCCGAATCCCCTGCCTTCGAGCTCCACAACCCGTCGATCGCGGCGCAGGACTACATGGAGAACGTCGGCGAGGTCCCGGCCTACCTGTCGTCCGCGATCGAGCGCGCGCGGAGGGACGAGGAGTAGGACGTCCGACGGAACTGAGAGAACCGGGAGAGAAACAGGAGGCCCCGCCGTGGCCGCCGACGACACCGGCCAGGCCCCCGACACCGCCGCCGGGCTGCGGATGTTGGAGGGCTACCTCTACTGGCAGGCGGAGACCGACCGCGCGCAGCAGGAGGCCGAGCGGTTCGCCGACCTGCTGCCCTGGCTGACGGCCGGTCAGCGCGAGGAGGTCGTCCGCCTCCACCGGCAGGAGCGCCTGGACAGCTCGCGCGCCTTCGTCGAACGCATGGCCCGCCGGGCCCGCCAGCTCCAACGCGAGTACACGACCCGGTACCAGCACCTGAGGATCCGCGTCGTGGCGGCCTGGTTCGCCGTCGCGGCCGGACTCGTCGCCGCCGACGCCTTCATTCACCCCAACGGGTGACACCTCGGCGAGCCACGCATGCAGGAGGCCCTCGACGGCCAGGAGTCACGCGCCCAGGGTGTCGAAGTCGGCGATGCGCCAGGTGCCGTTCTGAAGGATCGCGTCGACGGCAAGCATCGCCGCGCCGTCGTTGGAGGCGCCGTTCGAGGCGCCTGCGGCGGTGCTGACGCTGGTCTGGTCAGCGTAGACGAGCACGTGGGCGCGGTTGCCGGCGAGGACGTCGACGCCGCAGTCGGTGACCGTTGTACTCAACACAAGTTTCTCGCGCGGGCCCTGGGCGCGGACGGTGGCCATCAGCGTGGCGTACTGGTGGACCGCGCTGCCGGTCAGCAGGGTGTGGGCGGCCTGGTCGGTGCGGGTGGGGTCGGTCCAGGAGTAGGAGAAGAGCTGGTTGACCGCCTGCGAGACCGAGCCGGTGACCTGGCTGGTCCGGCCGGTGTCCGTCAGTGCGGTGTTGTCGGCGTCCGCGCCGGCGCGGTCGGCGGCGGCCTGGGTGCCCGACCAGGCGGCGAACGCGCCGAGCAGCACCGTCAGCACGGCGAAGAGGACGGGGAGGGGGAGGCGCAGCCGTCGCCTGGGGGTCGGAGCGGCCGTTGCAGAAGTGCGGGGACGGGCGCGTTCCGGCCGGTCCAGGGTGGCCGTCGTAGCCATCGTGCTCGTAGCGACGGCCGTGCCGCGTTCCTCCCGGGCGGCCAGTCGGCGGCGGCGGTTGACCGTGTGGCGGGACATCGACATGGCGGTTCCTCGATCTCTGCGGTTCGCGCGCGGTCCGTGTACGCGGTCAGTTCGCCGGGGTGGTCGCGGTGCCGACGGGCGCCTGTTCCAGCGCGCTGAGCTTCCAGCCCGAGGAGGTGCGGGTGAGCTGGCCGAGCATCCGGCTCTCCTTGACCGCGGGCGTGCCGCTCCCGGTCTGCACAGTGATCCGCAGCGCGACCATCACGCTCGCCGTGCCCGCCCGGTCGTCGAGCTGGGTGACCGCGCCGTCCAGCACGGACGCCGTGGTGACCGACTTGGCCTGCTGCACCTGGGAGGTGAACGTCGAACTGCCCTGGGTGAGTTGGGTGTGCAGGTCACCGGTCGTCGAGTCGAGCCAGACCTTCAGCCCGGAGGAGACGTTGCGGTAGTCCAGCGTGTTGAGGTTCTGCACCGCCTGCTCACCGGCCGCCAGGACCCGGTCGCGGCTCTGCCCGAACGCGGCGGACTGGTCGTGCGCCGCCGCGTACCAGCCGTAGCCGAACCAGGCTGCGAACCCGGTCGCGAGCAGGAGCAGCACGGCCGACGCGCGTCGGAGCCTTTGTTCCGTCATTCTGCGTCGTTCCCTTTCCGGTCGGCGAGCGGTGGTGCAAGCGGTGGTGCGCGCGGTCAGCGCACGTCGAGGGACGAGACCAGCCAACGGCCGCCGCGCTGGACGGCGGCCACCGCGAGCTGGGCCGGGACGGTGCTGGGCGCCGCGCCCTGGCGCTGGGCGGTCTGGTCGAGGAAGACGAGCAGCCGTGCCTGACGGCCCGTCAGTGACTCGACGCCGATCCGCGCCACGGTGGTGGTGAGGGTGAGCCGCTGCGCCTGTACGCGTGGGGCGACCTGCCTGAAGAGAGTCCGGTACTGGGACGCGGCCTGGCCGGTGAGCAGTTGGTTCGCCGCCTGCGCGGTGGCGTTGGTGTCGTCGGGGGTGTAGCTGAGGACCTGGTCGAGGGCACTGCCGACCTGGCTCTCCACCTGGGCGGTGGCGGCGGTGTCGGTCAGCGCCCGGTTGGCCAGCGACGCGGAGCCGGGGAGATGGGTGGCACGCCAGCCCACCAGCGCGGCGGCGACCAACGGCACGGCCACCGCCGCCGCGAGCACGCCGCGCGCGCGACTCCATCCGACCCACCGCCGCCGGGGGCCGGGCGGATCGTCAACGCCTGCGGGCGCCACCGTTACTGACGCTTCGTCAACCTGCATGTCGCTCCTCCCTGAACTCAACCGAGCCCGGTCACGCCACGGCCGTGAGCGAGGTGATCTTCCAGCCGGAGGCGGTGCCGGCGAGCGTCGCCTCCAGCCGCTTGCGTTGGGTGCCGACCGAGCTGCCCTGGTGGGTCACCTGGATCTGGACGGTGGCGATCAGCGTCGCCGTTCCGGCCCGGGTGTCGAGCGCGGTCAGCGCCGCGTCGGTCACCTGGGCCTGCGTGGACGTGCCGGCCTGAGTCACGGCGTGCTCGTCCGCTCCCGTCTCGGAGCGCAGCTGGTCGTGCAGCGTGCCGGTGGTGACGGTCAGCCATGCGGCCAGCGCCGCGGCCGGATGGGACACGTCGACGCTGCTCAGCGTGGCGACGTCGGTGCGCCCCTGGGCGAGGGCGGTGTCCCTGGCGGTCCCGAAGGCCAGGTCCGGGTTGCCGCTGGCGTGTAGGTACCAGCCGAGGCAGCCCGCACAGCACGCCAGGGCGAGCAGCACAGCCACGACGGGTGGGCGCAGTAGGCGTTCACGGAAGGTCATGGCGTCAGGTCTCCCATCCCGAGCAGCCCGGCCAGGTCCTTCGGCCCCGCGGCCGACGCGCCGAGCAGGGCCGCCGAACCGCCGGTCGCCGTGTGCGCCAGCTCGCCGGGGACGGTCGGCGCGGGGACGGCCGGGGCGGGTGCGTGGGCCGCGCCGCGGACGTCGATGCCGCTGGACGCGGGCTCGGTGCAGCTCGCCGCCGTGTTGAGCGGCGGAGCCTGACCGGTGTCGAGGCCGTTGCGGTACTCGGTACCGCCGTAGCCCGCCGTACAGGGCAGCGGTGCGAAGAAGGTCAGCGACAGGCCCATGTGCGCGCCGCTGGACGTGATCGCCGTGGAACCCGCCGCCACCGCCGGCGGGAGCTCGACCAGCAGCTCCTCGATGCCGTTCTGCCGGGTCATGGCGACGTCGGCCGTCGTGGTCAGGTTGGCCAGCAGCACGCTCAACTGCGGGTCCAGGTCCTGCAACAGGCCGGTGATCTGGGTGTCCGCCTCCGGCACGGCGGTGATCAGCCGCCGCAGGTCGGTGTCGGACGCGTCGAGCTGCGCGGCGAGCTGGTCGGCGGAGGTGGCGAAGCTGGTGATCGCTCCGCTCTCGGCCTGCTGCGTGGCCAGCACGCTCGACCCGTCCGTGATCAGCTGGGTGGTGGCCGGAGCGGCACGCTGCGCGGCGGTGAGGAACTCGTGGCTCGTGTCCAGCAGCGCCTGGAGGTTCGACCCCTGCCCGGCGAAGCCCTTGCCCAGCTCGTCGACGACGGTCTGCAAGGACTGCAGCGGCACGGACTGGGCCAGCGCGTTGACGCTGGTCAGCATGGTCGAGACCGGGGGCGGAGTCTGGGTGACGTCCTGCGGGACGACGGAGCCGTTGTGCAGGTACGGGCCGGTACCGGTGGTCGGTTGCAGGTCCAGGTACTGCTCCCCCACCGCCGACAGGCTGGCGACGACGGCGTGCAGGTGGTCGGGAATGTGCGGGGCGGAGTCGTTGATCCGCAGGTCCGCGTCCACGCCCTGCGGCGTGAGCGTGATCGGGCCGACCCGGCCGACGGAGACGCCCCGGTAGGTGACGTCCGCGTCCTGGAACAGCCCTCCCGTCTGCGCGAGTTGGACGTGGACGTCGTAGGTGCCGCTGAGCCCGACGGCGTGGCCGAGGTCGGCGTAGCGGATGCCGATGTCGCCGAGCGCCAGCACGGCGACGGCGACGAAGGCCAGGTTCTTGATCTTCGTGGCTGCGGTGAGCATCACTGCCCTCCCGTCGACGGCGCGGAGCCGGCTGCACCGCTGGGCACCGGCACGATCGGGCTGACCTGCGTGCCCTTGGCGGCGGTGACGCTGAGGTAGGTGTTGAGGTAGTCGCCCTTGATGCCCTGCAGCACCTGGTCGGTGAACGGATAGGTGGCCAGCACCTGGAGCGAGTTGGGCAGGGCGCTGCCCGCGTCCGCCAACTGCTGCAGCGTCGGCGCGAGCGACTTGAGGTCGGCGACGACGGCGTCCTTGCTGCGGTTGACCGTGTCGTCGGCCACGGTGGAAAGGGTGTCCAGGGACTGGAGCATGGTGACCAGTTGGCCGCGCTGCTGGCTGAGCACCTGGAGGCCGGGGCCGAGGTCGTTGAGCACGGTGCCGATCTGCTGGTCGCGGGCGGCGAGCGTGGTGGAGAGCCGGTCGACGCCGTCGAGCGCGGCGGTGAGGTCCTGCCGGTGCGCGTTCAGGGTGGAGACAAGGGTGTCGAGTTGGGGCAGCAGATCGCGGATCTGGGAGGTGTTGCCGGCCAACGCCTTGTTGAGCTCGACGGCGATCGTGTGGATCTGGTTCAGGCCACCGCCATTGAGCAGCAGCGACAGCGCCCCGAAGATCTCCTCGACCTCCGGCGCCCGGTCGGTGCGGGAGAGGGGGATCTGCGCACCGGTCTCCAGCGTGCCGGTGGCGGGGACGTCGGCGGGCGGGGCGGTGAGCTGGACGAACTTCTCGCCGAGCAGGCTGGACTGCTGCAGTTCGGCGTAGGCGTCGGCGGGCAGGTGGACATCGCCGTTGACCTCCATGGTGACCTCGGCGGTCCAGCCGTCCGGGGCCAGGGCGATGCCGGTGACGCGTCCGACGGCGACGTCGTTGACCTTGACGTCCGCCTGCGCGACCAGGTTGAGCGCGTCGGCGAACTGGGCGCGCACCTGGTAGGGATGGCTGCCGAGGGCCGCCCCGCCGGGCAGCGGCAGGTCCTGGATGGTCGTCATCGGCGCGGAGCAGCCCGCCAGCAGCAGCGACACGGTGGCGAGGACGCCCACCATGGGGAGGCGCGCGGGAAGCCGTGAGGGCTGTCTCATCCTGCGCCTCCGGTGTTCGGCAGCGGCAGCGGTGGGTCGACGCTGCCGCCGAGGCTCAGTTCGTTGAGGTCGCCGCGGCCGTCGAGGGTGCCGTGCTGCGGGTCGTAGGCACCCAGCAGATTGCCCGCCGCCAGCGGCGCGGTGTCCAGCAGTTCGGCCAGCGAGGAGCGCTGGTTGACCAGGGTCTGGGTGATCGGCACCAACGAGTCCACGGCGTTCTTGAGCTGGGCCCGGTTGCTCTGGATGAACTGCTGCACCTGCGCGAGCGCGGTGGCCAACTGCTGCAGGGCGGATCCGAGGTCCTGCCGGTCGGCGGCCAGGAAGCCGCTGACGCTGGAGAGTTGACCGAGTGCGGTGCGGACGTTGGTGTCGTTGGTCTTCAGCATGGAGGTGAAGGACTCGAGCGAGGTGAGGGTGGAGAACAGGTCGTTGCTGTCGCCGCCCAGGGTCTTCGACGCCTGGCCGAGCTGGTCGATGGTGTTACCGAGGTCGGTGCCGTTCCCGGCGAGGTTGGCCGCACCGACGTTGAGCAGGTTCGACAGCGCGCCGGTGGAGTTGGCGCCGCCCGGCCCGAGGTCCTGGCTGAGCTGGGTGATGCTCTGGTAGAGCTGGTCGATCTCGGTCGGCGTAGCGGTGCGGGACAGCGGGATGGTGGCGCCGTCCGCCAGCTGCGGCCCGCTCGTCCAGGCCGGGGTGAGCTGCACGTAGCGGTCGGCGACCAGCGTCGGCGCGACGACGACGGCCCCGGCGTTCGCCGGGATCCTGACGTTGCCGTCGACGCTGAGGCTGGCGACCACCATGGTCCCGTCGGGCCGGACGGCACTCACCGTGCCCACCTTGACGCCGAGGATCCGCACGTCGGAGCCGGGGTAGACGCCGACGGCACGGGAGAAGTCGACGCTCAGGTGCTGCTGCGGCGGACCGGACGCCTGGCTCACGCCCACGGTGACGCCCGCGGCGACCAGGACGAGCACGGCGCCCCAGGCGACGGCGAGGGAACCTCGTCGGTGACGCGGAAGGTTCATCGTCGGCTCCCGGTAGGCGTGGCCGACGCGGTGGTGCCACCGGCCTTGGGCGGCATGCAACCCGTGCTGGGCTGCGTCCCGGGCGGGAGGTAGTTCCTCGGGACCAGCCCGCAGAGGTAGGCGTCGAACCAGGGGCCGTTGCCGAGCGCGTTGGTGACCAGCCGGTAGTACGGGCCGGCCAGGGCCAGCACCTGGTTCAGCTGGCCCAGGTTGGCCTGGAGGACGCTCACCACCCGGTTCAGCGCGGTGAGTGTCGGGGTGAGCTGCGCCTGGTTGTCCTGGACGAGCCCGGTGAGCTGGGTGCCGAGCGCCGTCGTCCCGACCAGGAGCTGGTGGATCGCGTCGCGACGCTGCTGGATCTCGGCGAGCAGCAGGTTGCCGTCGCTGAGCAGCGTCTGCAGGCGGGAGTTCTGGTCCGCCAGGGTTCCCGTCAACGCGCTGGTGCCCTGGAGCAGTTGGGAGAGCTCCGCGTCCCGGCTGGAGATGGTCCGCGACAGCGAGGAGAGCCCGGTCAGCGCGGTCCGCACGGAGGCGGGGGTGTTGCGGAAGGTGTCGGAGAGCGCCTGGAAGCTCTGCGCCAGCTGCTTCTCGTCGAGCTGGCCGAGCGTCTGCCCGAGCCCGTTCAACGCGACCGCGACGTCGTAGGGCGAGGTGGTGCGGCTGCGCGGGATGGTGGCGGACGGGTTCTGCGCGGCAGTACCCAGCGGGTCGACGGCCAGGTACTTGGCGCCCAGCAGCGTCTTGATGGCGATGGAGAGCGTGCTGGTGTTGCCCACCCACGCGCCGCTGACCTGGAAGTCGACCCGGACCTGGGCCCCGTCCAGCGCCACACCGGTGACCTTGCCGACGGTGACCCCCGCGACGCGGACCTCGTCACCCGAGGTCAGCCCGGCTGCCTCGGTGAAGTCGGCGCTGTAGTGGGTGCCTCCGCCGACGAACGGCAGCGCGTCGGCGTTGTAGGCCAGCAGCCCGACCAGCAGCAGCACCACCAGCCCGACCACGCCCACGATCACGGGGTTGCGGTCGCGCAGCGGCCGGAACAGCGGACCGCGCTTCCACGAGCTTTGACGAGGAGTCATGAGCCGCACCTGGCCTGGCTGATGGAGACACCGGTCGGCGCCTTGCTGCCGTCGGTGGTGGTGACCCCGCCGACCGTGGCCTGGCACAGGTAGAGGTTGAGCCAGGACCCGTACGAGGCGGCGCGTCCGATCGCGGTCATCTTGGCGGGCGTCTGCTGCAGGAAGTCCTCCAACTGCGGTGTCCCGTTCGCGAGGTTGGTGGAGAGCCGGCCGAGCTGGGTCAGCGAGGCCTGCAGCGGCGCCCGGCCGTCGGTGAGCAACCCGGCCGTGCTGGTGGTCAGTTGCGACAGCGCCGAGACCGAGTCGCCGATGGCGGTCCGGTCCTGGGCGAAGCCGCTGACCAGCTCCTGGAGGGTGGCGACCAGGGTGGTGAAGCCGCTGGTGTTGTCGTTGACGGTGGTGACGACCTGGTTGAGGTTGTCGATCACCTGGCCGACGACCTGGTCCTTGGCGGCCAGCGTGGTGGTCAACGAGCCGATGGTGGAGACCAGTTGGTCCACCGTTCCGCCCTCGCCCTGGAGCACCTGGACGATCTCACCCGTCAGCTGGTTGATCTCGTCCGGGGCCAGGCCCTGCAGCAGCGGCTGGAAGCCGTTGAACAGCTCGGTCAGGTCGACCGCCGGGGTGGTGTCCTGCTCCGGGATGGTGCCGCCGGGCGGGAGGCTTTGGTCGACCGGTCCGGTGCCCTGGCTGAGTTCCACATAGCGCTGGCCCACCAGGTTCTCGTACTTGATGGTCGCCTGCACCGACGCGGGCAGGGTCCTGCCGCGTTCCACGCTGAAGTGCACCTGGGCGACACGGCGTTGGACGAGCGTGACGTCCTGCACCTGGCCGACCTCGACGCCCGCGATCCGGACGGCGTCGCCGGGCGCGACGCCGGTGGCGTCGGTGAAGTCGGCGTAGTAGCTGACGGTGCTGCCGACCGTGGTGTTGGCGATGCTGAGCGCCAGGCCGGTCGTCGCCAGCGCGGTGACGGTGACGAAGACGAAGGACTTGGCCAGCGGTCCGGCCAGACTGCGGCGGCTCATCGCAGCGTCACCTCCGTTCCGCGCAGCAGCGGTCCGGCCAGCAGGCTGCTCCAGTCGGGCAGGCCGGCGTGTTGTGAAGCGCTGGGCAGGCCGGCGGTGAACAGCTCGGTGACCAGTTCGTTCTCCTGCGGGGAGTTCGCCAGGCCGAGCGTCGCGGCGCTCTGCGCGGTCGCGGAGACCGTGTGGCCGGTGTATGGGAGGCCGTAGCAGGAGGGTCCGCTGTCCCCGTTGTAGACGGGCGTGTCCTTGCCCGGCACGTAGGCGGCGCGGGCGGGGACGACGGTGAGGTCGACGTGCAGTCCGGGCTCGTCGGTGCCCTTGCCGAGCGCCTTGTCCATCACCGGCACGAAGGCGGCCAGCGCCCGCAGCGTGCAGGGGAACTCGGGCGCGTAGCGGCTCAGCACGGCCAGCGTGCCGGTGCTGTCGACGGCCAGGCTGATCAGGTTCTGCCGGTTGGCCTGGAGCCACGAGGTCAGCTGGCCGGCGGTGGCGGTCGTGGTGCCGTAGAGGGTGTCGAGCTGGCTCTGCTGCTGGGCGATGGTGCTGCTGGTCTTGGTGAAGTCCGTGAGCGCCTGCACCAGGTCGGGTGCGGCCTGGTTGTAGGTGGCGCTGACCTGGACCAGCTGCTGCACGTCGTCGACCAGGGCGGGCAGTTGCGGGTTGAGCGTGTGCAGGTACGAGTCCAGCTGACGGAGTGTCGACCCGAGCTCCGCGCCACGGCCACTGAGCGCCTCGGCCACCGCGTTGAGCGTCGCGGCGAGCTTCTGCGGCTGGACGGCGGTCAGCAGCGGCATGAGGTTGCTGAAGACCTGCTCCAGCTCGACCGCGCTCGCCGACCGGTCCTGCGGGATGGTGGTGTCATCGGTCAGCGCCGTGGCCGATGCGTCGGCGGGCGCGACCAGGTCGACGTAGCGCTCGCCGAAGAGCGTGGTCGGCAGCATCTGCGCGGTGACGTCGGACGGAATCTGGGCCATCCGACCTGGGTCGATCGCCAGCGTCAGCCGCGCGCCCTGCCCGTCGGCGGTGATCTGCCGGACCTGGCCGATCACCACGCCGCGCAGTTTGACGTCCGCGCCCAGATGCATCTCGTTGCCCACTCTGTCGGTGAGCACGGTGACGGTGTCGTCGTGGGTGAAGTCCTTGTCGTAGACGGCGATCGCCAGCCACGCCAGCAACGCGGGCACCAGCACGAAGACCAGTCCTGCGGTGCGCCGCAGCAGCGGGGACGCGGACGCCGCCCGGCGGGGGCTCATCCGGTCACCCGCACGGTGGTGGTCGCACCCCAGAGCGCCAGGCTGACGAAGAAGTCGGTGACGCTGATGACCACGATGGCGTTGCGCACCGACCGCCCCACGGCGATGCCGACGCCCGCCGGACCTCCCTCGGCGTGGAAGCCGTAGTAGCAGTGGGCCAGGATCACCGCCACGCTGAAGATCAGCACCTTCAGCATGGAGAGCAGCACGTCCGTGGGCGAGAGGAAGAGGTTGAAGTAGTGGTCGTAGGTGCCTGCGGACTGGCCCTTGACGAAGACGGTGACGACGCGTGAGGCGAAGTAGGAGCTGAGCAGCCCGACGCCGTAGAGCGGGATGATGGCGACCACGCCCGCGACGATCCGGGTGGTGACCAGGTAGGGGACGCTGCGGATGCCCATCCCCTCCAGCGCGTCGACCTCCTCGTTGATCCGCATCGCGCCCAGCTGCGCGGTGAAGCCGGCGCCGACGGTGGCGGAGAGCGCGAGGCCCGCGACCAGTGGGGCGATCTCGCGGGTGTTGAAGTAGGCGGAGATGAAGCCGGTGAAGGCGGTGGTGCCGATCTGGTTCATCGCCGCGTAGCCCTGAAGGCCGACGACGGTGCCGGTGGCCAGCGTCATCCCGATCATCACGCCGACGGTGCCGCCGATGACGCTCAGCCCGCCGCTGCCGAAGGAGACCTCGGCCAGCAGCCGCAGTATCTCCTTGAAGTAGCGGCGTATCGCGCGCGGCAGCCAGAGCAGGGCGCTGAGGTGGAAGATCAGCTGCTCGCCGGAGCGGTCGAGCCACCGGAGCGGAGCGAAGGTGCGGCGGGGACGTCCTTCGTGTGCCTGTGCCTGCCGGGTGCCTGAAGCGGCGGGTCCGGCGGGGTCCTTCTCGGTGAGTGCCATCGGTCAGACCCCCTTCGGCGGCACGAGCTGCAGGTAGACGGCGGTGAGCAGGACGTTGGTGACGAAGAGCAGCAGGAAGGTGATCACCACCGACTGGTTGACCGCGTCGCCGACGCCCTTCGGTCCACCACGCGGGTGCAGGCCCCGGTAGGCGGCGACGATGCCCGCGATGAAGCCGAAGACCACGGCCTTGATCTCGCTGATGTAGAGGTCGGGCACCTGCGCCAGCGTGTTGAAGCTGGAGAGGTAGGAGCCGGGCGTGCCGTGCTGCATCACGACGTTGAAGTAGTAGCCGCCGAGCACGCCGACCACCGACACCAGGCCGTTGAGCAGCACCGCGACCGACATGGTGGCGAGCACCCTGGGCACGATCAGCCGCTGCACCGGGGAGATGCCCATCACCTCCATCGCGTCCAGCTCCTCGCGGATCTTGCGCGAGCCCAGGTCCGCGCAGATCGCCGAGCCACCCGCACCGGCGATCAGCAGCGCCACGATCAGCGGGCTGGCCTGCTGGATCACGGCCAGCACGCTGGCGCCGCCGGTGAACGACTGCGCGCCCAACTGCTGGGTCAGCGACCCGACCTGAAGCGCGATCACCGCGCCGAAGGGGATGGAGACGAGAGCGGCCGGGAGAATGGTGACGCTGGCGACGAACCAGAACTGCTCGACGAACTCGCGCAGTTGGAACGGCCGCCGGAAGGTGTCCCGGACCGTCTGCGCGCCGAGCGCGAAGAGCTGCCCGCTCTCCCGCAGCGCCGCGACCGGTGCCTGCGCGATCCGGTCACGCGCTCTGGCGGCCGTCACGACGGCTCACCTGCCCGAAGATGCACGACCGGCAGCGTCGCCGTCGTAGCAGTCTCCAAGCCGTGGCCGCCCGCAGCGTCCGGCGGACGGCGACGCGGAAGTCCGGCCGAGGGCTGGAGCAGCGGCGGCAGCGCGGGAGGGGGCGGCAACGGATCGCCCGCGCCCGCAGCTTCGCTCGCCAGGTCGGCGGCGTCCTTCTCCTCCGACATGCCGATGGGACCCGTCACGCGGCCGGAGAGGAACTGCCGCACGGCCGGGTCCCGGCTGCCGAACAGCTGCTCTCTCGGCCCGAAACCCACCAACTCGCCCCGGTAGAGCATGCCGACGTGGTCGGGCACGGTCGAGGCGATGTCGAGGTTGTGGGTGACGATCAGCATCGTCGCGTCGATCTGAACGTTGAGGTCGACGAGCAGCTGGGAGAGGAACGAGGTGCGGACCGGGTCGAGTCCGGAGTCGGGCTCGTCGCAGAGGATGATCTGTGGGTCCAGCACCAACGCGCGGGCCAGCCCGGCGCGCTTGCGCATGCCGCCGGATATCTCCCCGGGCAGCTTGTCCCCGGCACCGCCGAGGCCGACCCGCTCCATCTGGTCCATGACGATCCGTCGGATGTCGCGCTCGCTGCGCCGGGTGTGCTCGCGCAGCGGGAAGGCGATGTTGTCGAAGAGGTTCATGGACCCGAACAGCGCACCGTCCTGGAACATCACCCCGAACAGCTTCCGAGCCCGGAAGACGTCCCGGTCCGGGCTGTTGACCATGTCGACCCCGTCGACCATCACCCGCCCGCGCTCGGGCTGGACCAACCCGATGACGGACTTGAGGAACACGGTCTTGCCGGTCCCCGACGGCCCGAGCAGTACGCTGATCCGCCCGGCGGGCAGAGTCAGGCTGACGTCGTGCCAGACCGTTTGGAGCCCGAAGGACTTGGTCAGTCCTTCGACGACGACCTCGATGCCCATGTCACCTCCTGGCCTTGGGCGTGATGCCGAGCTCGGTGCTGCTGGCGCTGATGCTGGGAAGGTTCGGCAGGCCGATCTCCGGCAGGCACTGGTAGTGGGACAGGGGGAGGCAGGCCGGACCCTGCTCGAAGTAGAGCGAGTTGTCCGAGCCGGAGACGGCCGCGGTGAACAGCGCGTCGTAGTTCTGGCCGTTGGAGGCGCATCCCGTGAACGGCGGGATGTAGAGGTCGGTCTGGTACAGCGGGCCTCCGGCGGTCACGGTGTAGTCGGGCAGACCGTCACCACCGCCGGACAGGTAACTGTCCGCCCGGCCGTGCAGCTCCAGGTGCACCGGTGCGGAGGTCCGACAGTCGGGGCCGACGTCCAGTGGCACCCCGTTGACCTTCACGTTCGAGATGCTGATCTCCTGGTAGCCGCTGATGGTCGTGTTGGAGGCCTGCTTGAGCGCCGGCCCCCACCCGGTTGCGACCACAGTCAGCGGTGAGACGGACTGGAAGGTGAGCGTGGCCGACGTCGGCATGAAGCCGAAGGTCAGGAAGGTTGTCTGAGACGGAGGCAGGGTCAGGTTGCCGAGCGAGTCGATCTCGAAGTAGGGGTTCGGCTTGTTCGGCAGGACCAGGACCTCTCGGACCGTGGAGAGAGACGCCAACGCCGGGCGCTGGTAGGGGTCGTTGACGGCGGTCGCCTCGCCCTGCTTGCCGATGTTCGACCACCCCACCGCGAAGGCGCACTCCGGCACCTCCGGGAAGCTCCTCACTATCGCCCCCGGCGGCACCGGCGGCAGCTGTCGCGGGTCCAGCGACCCCGTCGGCAGCGGCGGGCAGGTGCTGACGTGGGAGTCGACCCCGGGCACGACCAGCTGCGCGGCCCGGCCGCCTCCCCCGCCGACGACGGGGACGGAACCGAGGATGCCCTGCTGGCCCGGGTCGAGCGCGCAGACCACGTGGGTAGTCACCGGCCCGGTCGGTGGTGTCGAGGCAGGAGGCGAGGCGGGCGGCGAACCCGGAGCAGACGCCGGGGCCGACACCGTCGCCGAGGGCGTCCCGGACGGTGAGGCCGATGCGCTCGTCGCGGCGCTTGCCGACATCGAAGGTGTCGCAGCAGCAGTCGACGGCGACACCGTGGCCGGGGCAGGCAGCATCGAGGCAGCGGGAGCCGGTGCACTGGCGGGTGTTGCCGCCGTGCCGGCCGAGGTCGATGCGGGCACACTGGTCACGTCGAGGCTGAGGGTCCCCGCAGTGAACAGCACGGTGCCGCCTTCCCCTGCGGTCACCGTGGGCGGACGCCCGGACAGCCCGAGCGTCACATCGCTGCTTCCCGCACCGACGTTCGCGGCCGGGCCGGTCAGCCCGCTCCACTGCATCTGGCTGCTGCCGCTCCCCTGGACCACGCTCACCGCGAGGTCCGCGTCGACAGCCACCACAGCGGCACCGCTCCCCGGTGCGACCGCCGACCGGGGCAGCGTCAACTCGACGTCGACGCTGTCCGGTTGCACCGCAGAACCCGGATGTCCCGGCTCCGGAAATTGCGGCCGGACAACGGCGGTGACCGGAACAACCCCCGTCGGAAAGCGACACGAATAACGCAAGGAAGTCACGTAATTCGCGGATCCGGCGGAGGAATTCATACTGGGCACGAGTCCGGCGACGAGCGCCGCCGCGGCAACTCCCGAGAGGCGCAGCATCCTCCGACCGCTCCCGCGTCCCGGTCGCCCTCGCATGCCGCCTCCCTCTCCGACGCCCTGGCTGATGACATGGTCCGTGACTTGGTCGATGACAGGTGATCAGCTCGGTGGCGCGGGACACTATGTCCCGCGCGCACCCCGCGACAAGGGAAGGGATCAGGAGACTCCGCGCGACGTCCCCCGCGTCCCGTCCCTTGTCATCGGGTGACAAGCGCCGTCACCGGCGTTTGTCACGACCTGCGTCGTGCGGTGGTGATCACGGCGAGGTGACCTGCAGCGTGGCCGGCGAGAGTGCGTAGTCGCCGGTGAAGGTGTTGGAGTCGCCGTTGTTGATCAGGCCCAGGCAGAGACCGCTGACGTTCTCGGCGATGAGGGTGCCGCCGGTGATGCTCAGCGTGTGGGTGGAGTTGTTGTAGGACCCGGTGAGGGTGGCCGGTCCGCCGCTGGTGGTGCCGCCGAACGTTGCGTTGCAGGCCCCGGAGATGCTGGCCTCGACGCCCGTCAGCGTGCCGGTGGTGACCCCGCTCGCGTAGCTGGTGGCATTGAAGGCCCACGGCAGGTTGCTCGCGCTGACGGTGAAGGTGATCCCCGCCGGTCCGGTGCAGCTGCTGAACGTCGCGCCGCTGACGGTGGCGATGTCGGTGCCGGACAGGCCGGTGCCGTTGGTCGCGCTGCCGCTCGCCGATGCGGTCGTACAGGTCAGCACAGTGCCCGTGGTGGTGTCCGTCAGCAGCGTGTCGGTCGACGTGCCGGTGAAGCTGCCGCCCCCGGTCACCGTGTAGGTGCCGGCCGCGCTCGCCTCGGTCGTCCCCAGACCGACGACGGCCGCCGCCACGGCTGCTGCAACGACGGTCCCCTTGGTGATTCTGTACACGATCTCTTCCCTTCCGAGCATACGGAAAAGGTGAACGAATTCATGCGCCGCCGCTGGGTGGGACGGCCGCGGACCAATTCCCGGATTCTCCCGCCGAATTCGTCGGGCGATTCCTCGTGCCGAGTGACGCTACGCACGGGTAACCGCCACCGCAACCGTCTGCGCCGAGATCTGCTCAGCCAGCTCGCCCCGCGGCCCCGTTCTTGTGCCCGGCGGCAGGAGGGCCGCCACAGAATTTGTCGGTAAGTGAGCATGACCGGCCAGTAAGCCTCGCTCCACACGAACTTCCGGGTTCCGAGGTGCTGCGCCGCACACACACGGTGGTCTATGTTTCAGTAGCCAACGAAGTCACCGGCGTTCCGCCTGCTCCCGCCCCACCCCAACCGGCGCGGCGGAACTGCGGCACGCCCCTGCCCACGCGAGGGAGAGGCATGACGGCGCCGGGTCAGCACTCCGCTCCACGCGTCTCCGCGCTCAGCGCGATCCCGCGCGAGCTCACCACCATCATGCGTCCCGAACTCCCCAGCCTACTCAAGGAGATGCTGGAGGAGATCGTCGGCGCCATACCGGAGTACGCCGACCTGCTGGACGGTCAGGGCGCCCGGGTGATCCGGCGCGGCATCGAGCAGAACGTCGTCGCCTTCGTCGAACAGGTCGGCCTGCCGCCACAACGCACCACCGGAACGATGCCGAGCCGGGACGAGATCTGCCGGCAGTTCGGCCGCTTCGAGGCCTACGAAGGCCGCAATCTGGACCGGCTGTTGGAGGCTTACCGGATCGCCTGCCAGGTCGCGCTGCGCCGGGTCCGCGTGGTCGGCCGCCGCTACAACCTGTCCGCCGCGCTGCTGATGACCTTCGCGGACGCGCTCTTCGCCTATATGGGCGAGATCGCCGAACTCTCCCGCGAGGGCTACCGCCAGGCCCTGGTCGAGCTCGGCGAGGAGCCCGACAACCGCAGACGCCGCCTGCTGCGCCGCATCCTGGCCGGTGCCCCGATGAGCCGGGCGACGCTCAAGGAACTTGCGCAGCAAGCGAACTGGACGCTTCCCGAGGAAGTGACCATGGTGGCCCTGCATCCGGGCAGCCGGCCCAAGCGCTCCGAGCTGGACGGCGAGATACTCGCCGATCTGGCCGATCCCGAGCCGCACCTGCTCGTCCCCGGCCACCTCGACGACATGCGCCGGATCTCGCTCAGCCTGGCGCTGACCGGCTGCCGGGCCGCCGTCGGTCTGACCACGACGCTCAGCGAGGCGCCGGACTCGCTGCGCTGGGCGCGGCAGGCGCTGGCGCTCTCCGAGACCGGCGTCCTCACCGACCTGCCCGTGGTCTTCTGCGAGGACCACCTGCTGCAACTCTGGCTGCTGGGCGACCCGCCGCTGCTGCGGCAGTTCGGCAAGCGCTACCTGCGCCCGCTCGAGAGTCTGACGCCCACTCAGCGCTCGCGCCTCAGCGACACGTTGCGCAGCTGGCTGTCCACCCGCGACACCGCACCGCAGATGGCCGAGGAACTCGGCGTCCACCCGCAGACGATCCGTTATCGGCTGCGCGTTCTGGAGCGGATTTTCGGTCCGCGCCTCAGCGATCCCGACGAGCGATTCGGTATTGAGGTCGCTCTTCGCGCACTGCGCCTGCAGTCGCGCAACCGGATCTGACCGCGCGCGGATCCGGCACGGAATCCGCGTTACATTTCACGGTGCGATTCCAGACCTGGAACGCATTAATCCGGTTTGGTTTTCGCCCTTCGCGTCGTCAGATGTTCCGGGCAGGCTTCGGAAACAGCCAGTTCGGCCCGGGCGCATGCGCTGACATAGTGCAGAGCCTGACGGGACATCATCACCCCGTCGAATGCCGCCCCGAGGGGAATTCCGTCGGCCGATCACGGCCGCACCCCCCTGCGCGGGCCCTCGGCGCCCAGGCCCCGTGTTACGTGTTACCTCCGGGGGATTGACCTGACACGAACACGTCTGGTTCGCTACCACCACGACCAGTGGTGCACCGGTCGTTCACACTCCGGACACTTCCCCACGCACCGTTCCCGACACGCCTTTTGGCGAGCGAAGAGAGGATCGGACTCCCATGGGTCTCTCCGACAAGCGCGGCTCGCGCCGCAAGATCGTCACCGGGGTCGCTTCGTTGACCCTGATCACCGCCGGTGCGCTGGTCGCGGCGCAGTCCACGACGGCGGTGGCGGCGAGCAGCGCGCACCCGGCGCCGATGGCGAACCCGTACAACCCGCAGGCCGGCCACGCCTACCGGCACGGTGTGATAGCCACGCGCACCGAGACCGCCAACATGAACGCCTGGGCGAAGGCCCACCCCGCCGCCACCACCGGCCCCGAGACGCTGTCCTACGGCGGCGGGGTCGACGGCATCGGCGTGCTGAGCGGCCACGCCAAGGTCTACCTGGTCTTCTACGGAACCCAGTGGGGCACCAAGACCACCGCCTCCAACGGTGACGCCGCCTTCTCCAAGGACCCCGACAAGGCCGCGTCCGCCGCGCAGCAGATGTTCAAGGGCATCGGCACCAACGGCGAGAAGTGGTCGGCCGACCTGACCCAGTGGTGTGACGGCCCGAACGTCAAGGCTGGGGCCACCAGCTGCCCGAGCAACGCCGCGTTCATCCCCTACCAGACCGGTGGCGTGCTGGCCGGCGTCTGGTACGACAACTCCAAGGCCGAGCCGACCAACGCGACCGGCCACCAGCTCGGCGTGGAGGCGGTCGCCGCCGCGGCCCACTTCGGCAACAAGACGGCCGCCGCCAACCGCGACACCTACTACGTCATCCTGTCGCCCCACGGCACCGACCCGGACGGCTACCAGAACCCGAGCACCGGGTACTGCGCCTGGCACGACTACAACGGCGACACCAGCCTGACCGGCGGACCGGTGTCCTCGCCCTACGGCGACATCGCGTTCTCCAACCAGCCCTACAACATGGACCTCGGCGCCAGCTGCGGTGTCGGCTTCATCAACTCCCCCGGCACGCTGGACGGGTACACCATGACCCTCGGCCACGAGTGGCACGAGATGATGTCCGACAAGAACCCGGCGGGCGGCTGGACCAACAACACGGGCAGCTCCTACAACGGCGAGGAGAACTCCGACGAGTGCGCCTGGCTCTCCCCCGGCACGGCGGGTGGCGCGGCGAACGTCAAGTTCGGCTCCTTCGGCACCTTCGCCGAGCAGGCCAGCTGGTCCAACGACACCAACTCCTGCGCCATCTCGCACGCGATCCTGCACTGACGCCGGATCAGACTGATCGCACTGATCGGACTGATCGCTGACAGGTGTTTCACCCCGGACCGGGGGTGGGCCGAGTGCCCGCCCCCGGTTCGCGGTACCGGTAGTACGCCAGGAACATCTCCACGCCGCTGCGGATCAGGTCCTCGGTGGTCGTCGCGCTGATCTCGTCGCCGCAGGCGCCCTGCACCAGGTGCGGGTAGAGCACCAGCGCGAGGAGCTGCGTCACCGCCAGTCCGGGGTCGGGCATCTCCAGGCGGCCCTCGTCGGCCAGCCGTCGGAACGCGGCGGCCAGGGCGGGGTGGGCACGGTCCGGGCCACTGCGCCGCCAGGCCGCGCCGAGCTCGGGAAAGGTGCGCACCTCGTCGGCGACGAGCCGACGCAGACCGACCACGTTCGGCGCGGTCACCCCCACGACCCACTCACGCGACGCGAGGACCAGCGCCTCACGCAGGTCCGCCGACGCGGCCAGCCTGGCCTCGGCGCCCGCGACGGCGGCACTGAGGGCATCGTCGAGCGCCCCGGTCACCACCTCGACGAACAAGGTTTCCTTGCTGCCGAAGTGGTTGTAGACGGTCACCTTCGAGACGCCCGCCTCGGCGGCGATCCGGTCCACCCCGGCGCCGTAGCCCTCGCGTACGAAGACGTCCGCGGCGGCCCGCACGATCGCCGCGCGCTTGCGCTCGGCCCGGTCACCCGCCGGCATCGCTCACCCCTTCCTTCGCCCTCTGCCGCTTCAGGCAGTTTCGGGCGGTTTCAGGCTAGCCGCGGCAGAAGTGAACCGTTGAGTTCATCTGAACGCGTCGGTACAGTTCCTTTCGCTTTCGCTCGTGAACGACCGATCCGTCCTGCGCCTCCCAGAAGGGCTGCACGATGTCCCTGCCGAACGACGCCGAACTCAACGCCATAAGCCCCTATCCGCCCATCCGGTACACCGGCGAGGGGGAGGTGTCCGCCGTGCACCGCTCCGGCGCGGAGACCCCCGAGCTGACCTATCCGAACGGCAACCAGGTCAGCTACCTGGCCAAGGGCTCGCTCACCGAGGGCAAGTTCGGCCTCTACCGCTGGGACTTCGGCGAGTCGCCGAGCGGTCCGGCCCCGCACATCCACCGGACCATCTCCGAGTCGTTCTTCATCCTCTCCGGCACGGTCCGGCTCTTCAACGGCGAGAAGTGGATCGACGCCACGGCCGGGGACTTCCTCTACGTGCCCGAGGGCGGCATCCACGCGTTCCGCAACGAGTCGGGCGAGGAGGCGTCGATGCTGCTGATGTTCTCGCCGGGCGCGCCGCGTGAGGAGTACTTCGAGATGCTGGTGGAGCGCGCCGCGCAGAACCGCCCGCCGATGTCCGAGCAGGAGCGGATGGAGTTCCTGCTCAAGCACGACAACATCTTCGTGTAGTCATCGCCCGGCGAGCTTCGCGTAGCGCCGACCGGCGGAACATTGCTCGGCACTCCGCCCACCTTCGGGATCACAATGGAGTCCTCGGGACCCGGAAGGAGCGAGCCGTGAGTGAAAGCTGGGGCGACGAGGTCTACCGGCCCGACGGGGACGAGCCGCCGGACTTCGAGGGGCTCCTGGACCCGGAGGACACCCTGGTCGGCGGGGAGAACCCGCTGGAGGAGGGCTACGTGCCGCGCGGGCGCCCGCTCGGGTCGCTGCGGGACGGGGTGACGGTCGGCGAGGGCCGGTCCGGCGAGAGCCTCGACGCGCGGCTGGCGCAGGAGCGTCCCGATCCCGCGCTGGGCGAGCCTCCCGAGGAGAGCGAGGAAGCCGAGGACGCGGAGGTGCCCTGAGCGCGACGGCAGAAGGCACAGCAGACGGCACGGCCGCAGGCCGGCCAAGTGCCGCTAAAGTGCTCCCCGTTGACCTTGATCGGCGGAGGGGGCACCGGGCCGTGGACAGCCCGAGCGCGGACAGCCGGAGCGTGGACCACTGGAGCCCGAGCGGCTGGATGAGCACCGCGGTGCAGCAGGAACCCGTCGAGCGCGTCGACCTGCACACCGACCGGCCGCAGTCGGCCCGGATGTACGAGTACCTGTTGGGTGGCAAGACCAACTTCGCCCCCGACCGGGAGGTCGCGGCCAAGGCGCTGGAAGGCTTCCCCGGCGTCAGTGACGTCGTCCGGGCGGGACGCTCCTTCCTCGGCCGCGCCGTCGAGTTCCTGGCCCGTGAGGGCGTCGACCAGTTCCTGGACATCGGCGCGGGCATCCCGACCAGCCCGAACGTCCACGAGATCGTGCAGCGGGTGAACCCGGCGGCACGGATCGTCTCCATCGACAACGACCCGATCGTGCACGCGCACACCCGCGCCCTGCTCACCAGCACGCCCGAGGGCCGGATCGACTTCCTCGCCGCCGACCTGCGCGGCCCGAAGGAGATCCTCGCCCACCGCTGCCTGGCCGGACCGGACGCGGCACTCGACCTCACCCGTCCGGTGGCGCTGGTCCTCAGCGCGGTGGTCCACTTCCTCGCCGACGAGGACGACCCGCGGGCTATCGTGCGCACGCTGCTGGACGCGCTCCCGTCCGGCAGCTGGCTGGTCCTGAGCCACGCGACCGCCGACGCCAGCCCGAACCAGGTGGGCCGGGCGGGCTCGACCTACCGCAGCGGCGGCGTCGGCATCCACCCGCGCAGCCGCGACGAGGTCGCCGTCCTGGCGCAGGGGCTGGACCTCGTCGAGCCCGGCATCGTCACCCCGGGCGGGTGGCGTCCGGAGCCGGACGCGGAAACCACCCTCGTCTCCCAGGACGGCTACGTGCTGGTGGCGCGCAAGCCCTGACTCACGACTTCCTCCGTGTTCCGGGCGTCACCTGCGAGCGCGCCGAGCCAGTACGCCGTCTCGGTCCGCTGCGGCTGGAAGCCGAGGGCGGCGGCCACGGCCAGGCTGGCGGAGTTGGAGGTCGGCGCGGTCCAGGTCGCGTCCCGGCCCCTGCCCCGGATCTCGGACGCGAGCTGCGCGGCGAGCGCGGCGGCCAGGCCTCGGCGTCGGTGGTCGGGAGCGGTCGCGACGGCGACGTCCTCGTGGTGCCGTCCGCGCAGGTAGGTGCAGGCCAGCGCGACCAGATCCGCGCCGAGGAAGGCACCCCGGGCCGCACCACTGCGCGTGAGCGCGGCGGGCGAACCCCAGGTCTCCCAGATCCAGTGCAGCGCCGGGTGCGCCCCGGCGAGCTCGGCCTGATCGGCGGGGCCGAGCGCGCGCAGCGTGTACGCCGAGCCGGGCCGCGGATGCGGCAGGCCGGGCCGCCACTGCACCAGCACCCTCCGCCGCCACGGCGTCACCGAGGCGAAACGCTGTCCCAGCACCGGCAGGAAGCGCGCCGGAACGCTGACCTGTCCACGCGCAAGCAGCGGGAACCATGCCTCCGGCATCCGGTCCGGGTCGCCGCGCAGCAGGCGCTGTCCACCCGCGCGGACCAGGACCACCCGGGGCGAGCGCAGGTCGTCGACCCGCCAGTCACCGCAGCCGGTGGTCAGTACGTGCTCAGCGAGTACCGATGGCCCCGGGATCTCCGGGACGAACCAACGCTCGAACCACGACTCGGCGGCCGAGGGCCGGACCGGAGTCGGAAGACGCGACAGAAGTGCCACGGCGCACAGCTCAGCGCCCCCACGCGTCCGCCGTCGAGCGTTTTGACGCCGATGTATCCGTTCGGCCCAGAAACCCGTACGCGCGCTTTGCGCGGCGCGCTCCGCATGTCGCTAAGGAAACGCATCGATCCCCCGCCGCGACGTCAGAGCATCGTCATGGGCTGCTCCGAGGCGTCGCGGCAGGCGCGAGAGTACGGTCCGGAGGGATACATCATGAGCAGTGGGCGCGCCCGGGCCGGACGCCGACGTCGGCGTCAACGCATGCTGGAGACCCCGGCGGCCTGGGGAGTGAGCTTCCTCGCCGCAGCCTGTGTCGGTCTGCTGGGCGCGTCGGCCGGTGGGAGCGGCGATCCGACGGCCATGCTGACGGTCTTCGCGGCGCTGGCGGCGGCATGCGCGGCTGCCGGACCGTTCGCGGCGGTGCCGTTGGTGGCCGGGACCAACTGGTGCTTCCTCGACGGCTTCTTCGTGCACCGCCATGCGCAGTTGGGCGGTCGTCCCGGGCCGGACCTGCTCCCGCTGGCCGTGCTTCTCGGCGCCGCGTTGCTCGGCCGAGTGCTGGCAGCGGCGGCGCGCCGTCGCGCCGATCAGGCGGCGGACGAGGCCGTGCGGGAGCTCAACCCGCTGCTGCGGCTCACCGATCGGGTCCGACGCCGACTGCGTCGTCTGCGGTCCTGCCTGCTGGCGCTGGCCGCGCTCGGCGCCGTCGCGGCCGGTGCCACGACCTGGGCCGGTGACGCCGCCGCCGCCGCACGCGAGCGCGTCGGCGGGCACGAGGTGCGGGCGACTACCCTGGTCGCCGCGGTGCCGCTCAAGCAGACCGCACTGCGCGGTGGTGTCGTCGCCTACGTCACCACCCCGGTGGGCTGGCAGGACCCGCCCGGCGTCCGGCACACCGGGGCTGCGAGTGTCCCGCGCGGGCGCGCCGCCGGGACGGCCGTCGAGGTCTGGGTGGACGCATCCGGCTCACCCGTCACGCCCCCTGCGGGCCCGGCCGACCTGGCGCTGCTCACCCTCCTGGTCGGGGTGGCCACCATGAGCGCGGGCGCGGGTCTGGTGCTGACGGGCACCTGGGTGGCGCGGCGTCGGGTGGACCGCCGCGACTTCCGCAGCTGGGGCGACGAGTGGGAGCAGGTCGAGCCGGTCTGGTCCGGCCGCCGCAGGAACCACGGCGTCGGCGGGCGCTGAACCTCCGTCACCCCACCGCCGCCGTCGCGTGACCAGCCGCCGTCGTCCTGCGCGATCGAAGACGACGGCGCACTCCAGGTCCAGCGCGCGGCGCAGGGCCGCGAGGAAGCGGTTCCGGTCGCCTGCGTGGTAGGGGTCGAGCAGGACCGTGTCGGCCGCGAGCCGGGCCGGGTTCTCCGTACCGGCGCGGTCCGCGGCTGCCGCCGCCCCCGCGCGGGTGAGGTGGTCGACGAGCAGTCCGGCGCCGGCCCGGCCGACCCGCGCCACCGGCTCGCCGGAGCGCGCCGGAGCGGGCCAGAGCGGCCCGGACGTGGAAAAGTGGCGAAAGTTCCGTCGAGCGATGTCAAGACGCGGGCGTCGGCTCCGACCACTGGTCGAGAGGGCCCGAACGGGACCCGCGAACCCACAGGGAGCACCTGATGAAGTTCCTGATCAGCCTGCACATCAACCCCGCCGTGCTGGATGCGCTGACCGACGACGAGAAGGCGGCCATCGGTGCCGGCCACGGCCGGTTCATCGAGGCGCTGAAGCAGTCCGGTGAGCTGATCACCACGCAGGCGCTGGTCGACCCGTCGCAGGCCGCGGTGGTGACCGTCCGGAACGACCAGCCGGTGGTGACCGACGGGCCGTTCCTGGAGTCGAAGGAGTTCCTGGGCGGCTTCTACCTGGTCGACTGCGAGAACAAGGAGCGCGCGGTCGAGTTGGCCGCGCAGATCCCGGACGCCGCGATCCAGGGTCTGGGTGTCGAGGTCCGGCAGGTCATGTTCTCCGACGGACAATTGGAGGCATGAGCGAAGCCGCTGAACACCCGGAGCGCCGGGGGAGCACCGTCAAGGACCTGCTGCGTGAACTGACGCCGCAGGTCCTCGGCGCGCTGGTGCGCCGCCACGGCGGTTTCGAGGACTGCGAGGACGCGGTGCAGGAGGCCGTCCTCGCCGCCGCCCTCCAGTGGCCGGAGCAGGGCGTGCCGGACAACCCGCGCGGCTGGCTGCTCACCGTGGCCTCCCGACGCTTCATCGACCAGCTCCGCAGCGACCACGCGCGCCGCGAACGGGAGTCGGCGAACGCCACCGAGGCGGTGCCGGAGGACGTGCCGGACACCGACGACACCCTCGTCCTGCTCTTCCTCTGCTGCCATCCCACGCTGACGCCCGCGTCGCAGACGGCACTGACCCTGCGCGCGGTCGGCGGCCTGACCACGGCCCAGATCGCCCGCGCGTTCCTGGTCCCGGAGACGACCATGGCCGCCCGGATCAGCCGCGCCAAGCAGCGCATCAAGGCGGCGGGCGCCTCGTTCACCCTGCCGGAGGGCCCGGAAGGCTCCGAGCGCGAGGAGCGGCTCCGGGTCGTCCTGCACGTCCTCTACCTGATCTTCAACGAGGGCTACACCGCCTCCTCCGGCCGAGACCTGCAGCGCACCGACCTGGCCCAGGAGGCGATCCGGCTGGCCCGGTCGGTGCGCGTGCAGCTGCCCGAGGACGGCGAGGTGACCGGACTGCTCGCGCTGATGCTGCTCACCCACGCCCGCCGCGAGGCCCGGACGACCGCCGCGGGCGACCTCGTCCCGCTGGCCGATCAGGACCGCTCGCGGTGGGACCGCGGGTTGATCAACGAGGGCCCCGACCTGGTCAAGTCCGCGCTCGCCGGTCCGGCACTCGGGCCCTACCAACTCCAGGCCGCCATCGCCGCCACCCACGCCGCCGCGGACACGGCCGCGGAGACCGACTGGTCCCAGGTCCACGCCCTCTACCTGATCCTCGAACGGATCGCGCCCAACCCGATGGTCACCCTCAACCGCGCCATCGCCCTCGCCGAGACCGAGGGCCCGCAGGCCGGTCTCGACCTGCTCGCCACCCTGGACGACGACGCCCGTATGACCGGCCACCACCGCCTCCTCTCGGTCCGCGCCCACCTCCTGGAACGCTCGGGCGACACAACCGCCGCCCACGACCACTACCGCCGCGCCGCAAAGGCCACGGCCAGCCTCGCCGAACAGCGCTACCTGGAGTCCCGCGCGCGTCGCCTCACGGCAAGCTGACGGCGCGCATGAAAGCCCGTCATATCCACGCCTGCACAGGGGATCTCGCCCCACCATCCGTCGCAACGGCGGTACCGGCAGCAGGATCTGTCAGTGCGTCACCACCGGGTGCTCCGACGGCACGTCGCCGCGCTGCTCACCGTCCCTGCGCCGGGCGCGGCGCAGGGCGTAGGCGTAGTAGACCGCGCAGCCGAGGATCAGGGCCACGATCCAGGAGATGTCCGCGCCGCCCAGGGCCTTGGCCAGCGGGCCCTCGTAGACGGGGCTGTTGACGAACGGCACCTCCACCGCGATGCAGCCCAGGAAGATGACCACCGAGCCCCAGTCGACCCGTCCGTAGGGGCCGTCGATCCGGAAGAAGGACTCGACGTCGTAGTCGCCGTGCCGGACCAGGTAGTAGTCCGTCAGGTTGATCGCGGTCCAGGGCACCAGCAGGTAGAGCAGGATCAGGATGATGTTCTGGAACAGGTCCATCGTGTGCGAGTCGGCCAGGATCGCCAGGACCGTGGTCACCGAGACGAAGCAGATCGCGAACAGCATCCGGGCGCGTGGGCCGGCGCCCACGCGGCCGGTGGGCGAGATCGCGGTCAGTACGGTCAGGAACGCGCCGTACGGGCTCTGCGCGGAGCCGGGCACGCCGCCCAGGATCAGCGCGGCGACCAACAGCCAGGAGACGGCCGGGAACTGGTGCGCCAGGAACCCGATGGAGTCGTTGCCGAGCGCGTTGCCGCCGACCACGGCCGCGAACGCGCCGATCACCATGACCCACGAACCGCCGACCGCCGCGCCCAGGTAGGTCCACCAGAACGTCGCCTTCGGCGGGGTGTCCTCGGGCAGGTAGCGCGAGTAGTCCGAGACGTAGGGGGCCCAGGTGATCTGCCAGGAGGCGAAGATGGAGATCGCCAGCAGCACCGTCCCGACGTTGACCGAGGTGCCGTGGTAGTGCGCCGGAAGGTGCCGCGCCAGTTGGACGAAGAGGGCCAGGAAGACCACGCCCGACACCACGGACAGGTACTTGCTGACCGCGTGGATCAGCTTGTAACCGACCACCGCGACCACCAGGGTGGCCAGGTTGGTGGTGATCACGCCTGCGGCGTAAGGGAGATGGAGCCAGTCGGCCACCGCGTGCCCGTTGACGACGCTGCCCTCCAGCGAGAAGCCGAAGTACATCACCACCACGATCGCGACCGGCACGACCGCGCCGTAGAAGCCGAACTGGGCCCGGGACTGGATCATCTGCGGGATGCCCAACCGCGGCCCCTGCACGGAGTGGTAGGCCATGAAGAGACCGCCCACCAGGTTGCCGATCAGGATGGCGGCGATCGCCCACGGCAGGTCGAGCCCGACGGTGACGGCCAGCGCGCCGTTGACCAGGCCGGTGATCTGCACATTGCCGGCGAACCAGAGGGTGAACAGGTGCCAGGGCTTGCCGTGCCGCTCGTCCGGCGGCACGTAGTCGATCGCGTGCTGCTCGATGGCAGGGGCTCTGCGCGTTTCAGACGATCTGCGGGAAGTGTCGCTCATCGGTGGGAACCAGCCTTCCGTCAGGACGGCGAGGGGGTGGGGGTGCCGTCGGTGGCCGTGCAGGGAACGTCACGAGGTGCAGCGGACGGGGGGTTGTGCCCGGGCCAGGCGTTGCAGCGCCAGCCCGGCGTAGAGGGCCGCGCCGTCGGCGACGAGGGCGTCGTCGAAGACGACGTGCGGCGAGTGGTTTCCGGGAGCGGTCCGGTGGTCCTGTCCCTCCGGCGTCGCGCCGAGCTGGACGACCGTGCCGGGGACGCGGGCGAGGACGCGGGAGAAGTCCTCGGAGGCGGTGAGGGGTTGGCGCATCTCCTCGTACCGCTCCTCGCCGAACAGCTCGCGGGCGACGTCGGCGGCGAACGCGGACTCGGCGGCCGTGGCGATGGTCGGCGGGTACTCGCGGAGATAGCGCACCTCCGCCGCCACACCGTGGGCCTCCGCCACACCCCGGCACAACGCGGTGACAGCGGCGGCGAGTTGGGCCCCGGCGTCGCGGCTGAAGGTGCGGACGGTGGCCTCGAAGGAGGCGCTCTCGGGGATGATGTTGGCCGCCGTGCCCGCGTGGATCGCCCCGACACTGAAGGTGACCGGCTCCATCGGGTCGACGGCCCGCACCACGGCGCCCGACAGCTCCCCGACCATCGCGCAGGCGGCGGGGATGGGGTTGCGCGCGTGGTGCGGGGCGGAGCCGTGGCCGCCGGTCCCGTGGACAGTGACGACGAGCCGGTCCGAGGCCGCCATCACCGCCCCCGGCCGGGTGGCGAAGCGGCCCCGCGCCCAGTGACGCGAGCTGACGTGCAGCGCGTAGGCGGCCGTCGGCAGACTGCCCTCCGTGCCGTCTGCCTGCTGACCCGCCTCCAACACGCCCTCGTCGAGCATCAGCCGTGCCCCGTCCTGGCCCTCCTCCCCCGGCTGGAACATCAGCACCACCTTTCCGGCCAGCCGGTCCGCCCGGGCGGCGAGCAGGTGCGCGGCGCCGACGAGCATCGCCGTGTGCAGGTCGTGCCCGCAGGCGTGCATGGCCGAGTCGTCGCGCGAGCGGTAGGGGACGTCCGCCTGCTCGGTCAGCGGCAGCGCGTCCATGTCCGCGCGCAGCAGCACGGTCGGGCCGGGGCGGCTGCCGCGCAGCACGGCGGTCACCGAGGACAGGGCGCGCCCGGTCGTCACCGTGCCGGGCACACCCTGCAGACCTGCCAGGATCCGCTCCTGCGTGCGGGGCAGGTGCAGCCCCACCTCCGGCTCCCGGTGCACGGCGCGGCGCAGCGCGACCAGCTCCGGCGCCATCTCCCGCGCGTCGTCCAGCAGTCCCATCCGCACTCCCTATTCCTCGGCGTTCCTCGGCATTTCCGCGGCATCCCTCGGCGCGCTCTGCCGGATCCGGTGGGATCGATGATGCGAAGCCGGGCACAATAGGGATCCAGATGACAGGAATCCTTCACCAGGGCGTATTCCAGTGAACGAATCAAGCACCGTCGACGCGATCAACAGCGCCAGCAGCAGCGCCAGCAGCAGCGCCAGCAGCAGCGCGATCAGCGAGGACGAGCTGGCGCTGGTCCATGCGCTCCAGGTCCAGCCCCGGGCCACCTGGACGGACCTCGCCGACGTCCTCGACTGCACGACCGTGACCGCGTCGCGCCGCTGGCAGCGGCTGCACGAAGAGGGGATCGCCTGGGTCACTGCGGTCCCCGGCGCGCGCTGCGCCGCGTTCACCGCCTTCGTCCGGCTGCGCTGCGCGGCCGGTCACCGCGAAGCGGTCGCCGCCCGCCTCGCACAGGACCCCGAGGCGGTGACCATCGAGCTCACCGCAGGCAGCTTCGACCTCTTCGTCGAGGTCATCACCGCGGACCTGGCCGCGTTCACGCAGTACCTGCTCGCACGCGTCGAGAAGCTCCCCGGCGTCACGCAGGCGTCGGTCGCGGTGGCCACCCATGTCGTCACCGAGGCCAGCCGCTGGCGTCTGGACGCCCTCGAGCCACGCGCGAGCTCCGCACTGGCCGACGCGGCACATCCGCGGACGACAAGGTCGTCGGAGCGCCCGACAGCCCGTCAGCTCTCCGAACTGGACCTGCGGTTGCTCACCGCGCTCGGCGCGGACGGACGTCAGCCGTGGGATCGGCTGGCAGGGACGACAGGAACCAGCGCGGCCACCGCCCGCCGCCGGGTCGAGCGCCTCCTCGCCACCGAGGAGGCCGCCCTGCGCTGCGACATCGCCGCCCCGCTATTCGGACGGCCGGTCACCCTGTCGCTGCACGCCCAGGTCCCGGCGTCCGACCTCGCCGCGACGGCGCGCTCACTGACCGCCCTGACCAGCGTCCGGTTCGTCGCCACGCTCGCCGGACCGGACAACCTGCTGGCCACCTTCTGGCTCCGCTCGATCGAGGAGGTGCACCGCATCGAGTCCGAGCTGGTCGCCCGTCACCCCGCCGTCCGCGTCACCGACCGCGCGCTCGCGCTGCGCGCGGTCAAGCGCATGGGCCACCTGCTCGCCCCCTCCGGACGCAGCACCGCCTCGGTCCCCCTCGGCCCTTGGGCGGGGCAGAACCCGCTGACCTGACTTACGCCCAAACTCCCGTCTGCTCCCAGGACTTGAGGCTCAGTCATCTCCAGCTGGAGAACTTCGTGTGCACCCATGGTCAACGTCAGTGCCGCACAGCTAGGTTGATCACATGGGCCCACTGAATCCGAGCAAGGCCGAACTTGTCATCGCCCTGATCTGCTTTTTCACGATCTACGGAGTCCTGGGACGCGTCCTGCTCCCCCGCGCCCGGCGCGTACTGGACGAGCGCGCGGACGCGATCGAGGGCGGCATGGACCGCGCCGGGAACGCCCGCCAGGAGGCCGCCGCCACGCTGGAGGAGTACCGCCTCCAGCTGAGCGGGGCCCGGCGCGAGGCCGCGCGGATCGTCCAGGAGGCGAAGGAGCAGGGCGCCCTGCTGATCGACGAGGCCCGGCAACAGGCCCTACAGGAACGCGCCCGCATGATCGCCGCCGCCGAGGCCGAGTTCGCCGCCGACCGCGCGCTCGTCGAAGCGTCGCTGCGCGTCGCCGTCGCAGACCTCTCCACCGAGCTGGCCTCCCGGATCGTCGGCGAACCACTCGCCGAGATCGCCACCGACAGCCCGGCGATCCAGCGGTACCTGGACGACCTGGGCGACTTCACCACCACCGACTAGATGATCAATGCCAAGGGGTGACCGCGCGCTCGTGATGCGGTTTCATTCCCGGCAGATCGGCCTGCGGGAGTGTGGCCGTGAGTGACGTCGTCATCCGTCGGGCCGGGCTCGACGACGCGCCTGCGCCGGCAGCCCCGCGCTGGCGGCTCAAATCCTGGCCCCGGTGATGCAGGGCGAAGTCGAAGATCTTGAACGCTGCCGTCGATGGCCGCCGCGGCGTGTGCTTCGGCGTGGTGGCGGCCATCGGTGGCAGTTCAGGAGGTCAGCGGTTGTCTGGGGACAGGAAGGCGAGCGCCTCTTGGAGGTTGTGCTCCACGATGCCCCTCATGAAGGCGCGGTCGGGGAAGTCGCCGTCGAGGAGCCGCAGTGGCCCGGCGACGAGGGACAGACGCATCGCCAGCGTGTAGAACGTCAGGCGCTGTTGGTCGAGGTCACTGCGGTCCAGCCACTGGTAGTGCTCACCGAAACGCAGTCGCAGGAACGCGTGCTCCCACTCGACGTCGAAGAACATCAGCCCCTCGATGTCGATGAGGACCGGTTGCCCGTCCCGGTCCACCAGCACGTGGTCCGGTCCGAGTTCCCCGTGGATGAGCCCGTGCTGCGAGCGCGGGCGCACGGCGGCGGCCAGTGCGCGAACTACGCTCTCAAGGTGGGTGCGAGAGCGCGTGATCCGCGGGTCGCGAGAAGCGGCTTCGGCCAGGTCATTGAGCGCACGGTCGAGGACGACCTGCTCGCATGAGCTGCCCTCGGAGGTGCCGCCCTTGTCGATCAGGGCGACTTTCCCGAAGCGCGGGCCCTGGTGCCGCTGCATCGCACCGAGTGCCTCAGCGAGCCGCGTCATCGTTGTTTCCAGCCTGCGCGGGTCTTGGCGGAGCAGAGTTTCGAGGTTCTCGCCCGGTACGTCCTCGACCACCGCGATGTCTGCCGGGTAGCGGCTCCGGCTTCGGTCAGCCAGGAGGATGCGGGGCGTGCGGATTCCCAACGTGTCCAGTTGCCGGTGCGCGGCTTCGAAGAGCTCGATGCCGGAGGCGGGCGAGAACGGGTCCGCATGGTTGTCGGCCTGGTCGGCCCGCATGGTGGGCCAGTAGTTCTCGGCGTCGTCCCAGACGTAGACGATGGCAGTGGAGTCATTGTCGAGGGTGAGGCGGTACACGCCCTTCTTGCTGCCGCCTCGGAGCCGGGAGACGCCCTCGAGGCGATGCTCGGTGCCAAGAGCCGCACGGGCGACGCCTGCCAGACGATCTCGTGTGGCAACCCTGCGTACCGCGTTCACGGCCTGCCTCCCCAAGCATCGACTGCGTGGTCCCGCTCGGAGCAGGACATTGCCGCTCGGCATGCCATCGCAGAAGCGACTGATCTTAGGCGACAGCGGCGCACGGAGGAGGAGGGAGTCCAATGTCAGTGTGTGAAGACGGACGACCTGCTGACGGGTTCGCCGCAGCGTGAGGCGTACAACCGCCACCTGTACGAGGACCACGTCCAGGGGCCCAAGGTTCCGGGCGTTCCTGTGCGGGCGTGAGTGATCCGGCTTCAGCCGGCTGCCGACAGGGCGCGGGCAAGGCGGTTGAGGGCCGGATCGATGTCCTCCAGTGGGCCGAAGTCCTCGGACCCGGAGGGTAGTTCCGCGAGCTGTGGCCGGGAGCCGGAGGCCAGGCTGCGGCGCAGCGTCACGACGCTCGCGGCGACGACGGCTTCGGCTGACGCGGGTGCGTATGTCTCGCGGGCCAGCTCGCGCAGGGGCAGTCGGAACGCCCGGACCGGGGTCAGCTGCCAGGCGACGGAGATGGCCGGACCGGACGCCTCATGGAGCGCCTCGCCGAATCCCCGCCGCGCTGACAGCGCCGACGTCGACCTTCGCTGATCGGCCCGGGCTGGCCCGCCGTTGACAATAGGCAGGTGTTTGCCTGCATAATGAGGGCATGAGCATGGAAGCAAGAGCCATGGACTCGGTCTTCAAAGCGCTGGCCGATCCCACCCGGCGCCTGCTGCTCGACCGCCTGCGCGAGCAGAACGGCCAGACGCTGCGCGAGCTGTGCGACCGCCTGGAGATGGCGCGCCAGTCCGTGACCCAGCACCTGGACATCCTGGTGCAGGCCAACCTCGTCGCCGTCGTCCGCCGCGGACGCGAGCGGCTCCACTACCTCAACCCGGTCCCGATCCACGAGATCGAGGAACGCTGGATCTCCGGGTTCGACAGACCCCGCCTGCAGGCGCTCAGCGCGCTCAGGAGCCAGGCAGAGGAGTACGCCATGACCAACGAACCGGCCAACGAAACGGCCAACGGACCGGCCCCCGTGCCGACCTACGTCTACGTCACCTACATCCGCGCCAGTGCGAAGCAGGTCTGGCAGGCCCTGACCGACGCGGACCTCACCGCCCGCTACTGGGGCCACGCCAACGTCTCGGACTGGCAGCCGGGTTCACGCTGGGAGCACCGCCGGGCCGACGGTTCGGGCGCGGTCGACGTGGTCGGCCGCGTGCTCACGGCCGAGCCGCCGACCCGGCTGGTCATCACCTTCGAGGACAAGCCCGAGGCCGAACTCGAACGCGAGCCCTCGGTGGTCACCTTCCTCGTCGAGCCGCATCAGGACATCGTCCGGCTGACCGTGACCCACGAGAAGCTCCCCAACCCGGAGATGCTCGCCGGCATCTCCAGCGGCTGGCCGGCCGTGCTGGCCAACCTCAAGTCCCTGCTGGAGACCGGCGAGACGCTGCCGCAGTCCCCGTGGGAGATGGACGCCGCGCACACCTGACATCACGTCACCCGGGGTCCGGCTCCAGCGCAACCCTCACCCGCGCCGCCGTGGCCGCTGCTTCGGCGGCGTCGGCGTACCGCCCGCGCGGCCAGAAGAAGCCGCGCAGTCCGTCGCGCGGATTGCGCGGCACGACATGGACGTGCAGATGGGGCACGGACTGGCTGACACGGTTGTTCTCCGCTACGAAGCTGCCGCGCGCGGCCATCCCCCGCTCGACGGCGCCGGTGATCCGCTGGACCTGCCGGAAGTACGGGCCGACCTCCTCCGGAGCGAGGTCCGTCAGCGTCTCGACGTGGCGGCGCGGGACCACCAGCACATGGCCGGGGAAGAGCGGCCGGTGGTCCAGGAAGGCGACCACCGCGTCGTCCTCGTAGACCCGGTGCACCTCGACGTCCCCGGCCGCCACCGCGCAGAAGAGACAGTCTGCAGTCATTCACCTACCCTGACACACCGTCAGCTCGGCCTGGTGCCAAGGCGGCGGCGCGTCGTACGACGAGGCCCTCCGACGGTCGCAGACATCGCGACCGGCGGAGGGCCTCCTCACCGGTTACGGCTCAGCCGCAGCTCAGCTGCAGTTGTGCGCGTCGCTGGTGGCCGAGCCGAGGACCACGTCCACCGTGTTCGCCCCGCCCAACAGGCCGGGGACGATCAGGTGGACGGCGTTGACCGTGGTGCCGAAGTCGGCGCCGGGAACCGGCGTCTGCTCGTTCACCACCAGCCGGGCGCCGCCCGGCAGGCCGATCACGCTGTTGGGCGCGGTCGGAACGGTCACCGGAACGCCCGCGAGGGTGAGGGTCAGCGTGGCGGACCCGCTGGTACCGGTGCAGGAGCTGACCGAGGTCGCGGTGAGACCGGAGATGCCGATCACCGGCAGGCCGGGGATCCCGATCGTCGCGTCCTGGACCGTCGAGGTCGTGGTCGAGCTGCCCGGCGCCAACTTCGTGGTGTTGTTGACACAGAGCGCGTCGGCCGAGATGAGCAGCGTGCTGACGGTCGCCGTGCAGGGGACGTTCGTGCTGGACGCCTGCGCGGTGCGGATCGGGCCCGTGTCCGGCGTCGGCGGGATCGTCAGCTGTGCCAACGTGAGGTCGACGTTCGCGGAGAGCCCGTAGGCGCGTCCGGTGTAGTACTCCAGCCGGACCGTCGCCGAGGCGTTGGACGGCAGGTAGTACCCGTCACCGGCGAAGGTGACCGCGACCGGCACGGTGGCCGTGTCGTTCAGTGGCTGGTCCACCGAGGCGATGGTGCAGCTGGCCGTGCCGTCCGCGCCGGTGGTGCCGGTGCAGATCTGCTGCGTCGTGCCGGTGCCGAGGGCGATCTGGACGCTGCGCCCGGCGACGGCCGTGGCACCGTCCTCCTTCAGCACGCCCGAGAGCGTCGCGGGCACGCCGTTGGCGACGTGCGCGGGACCAGTGTAGGCGAGAGTGGTCTCCTCCCTGGTGATGGTGAACGAGGCCGTCGTCGAGCTGGCCTCGTGCGTCGCGTCACCGGCGTAGGCGGCCTGCAGCGTCACCGTGCCCGCCGGGTCGACCGGAGTCAGCGAACAGGAGGCGTTGCCCGAACTGTCCGTGGTCCCGGTGCAACTCGCGCCGCCGAGCTTGAACGTGACCGAACCGCCGGAGACCGGCGAGCCCTGACCGCTGACGTTGCCACTCGCGGTGAAGGCGTCGTGGTAGTCGGCGGTGACGGCCCCGGTGTACGTCACCGAGGTCGGGATCTTGCCCGGCGTGGTGCCGCCGCACGGGCTGGACTCGACGGGCGACAGGGCGGCGCCCAGCAGGTCGCCGAACGAGACCGACGAGCAGGCCGAGGCGGACTGCCCCACCTGGTTCGGCACGGTCGCCGTCACGGTGATGGTCTCGGCCGAGTGGACCGGCAACGTGTCGTAGCCGACGGTGAACGAACTCGACGTGTTGCTCGACGAGGTCGACCCCGGTGCCTGCAATCCGGTCACGACGTAACCGCTGGGCAGCGGACCGTTGACGTCGACGGCGGTCGCCGCCGCGGTGTCACTGGTGTTCTGCACCTTGACCGTGTAGGTGACGGTCGACCCGATCACGGGATTCGGGTTGTCCACCGACTCCACCGCCGAGACCTGCGGCGCGCAGACGGCGTCCTTGGCCACGCTGGTCGGGCAGTAGTCCATGGCGCAGGTGCGGGCGGCGTTGCTCCACTCCTGCTGGATGTAGTACGGGTCGCCGTGGAGGTAGACGTCGGCGCCCTGGGCGTTCTTGGGGGTGTAGTTGTACCCGCACTTGTCACCGATCTCACCGCCGGTGTCCTTCGTGGGGTCCGTCCACGATTCGTTGGGGATCGGATCGGTCACCGACTCCATGGTCTCGTGCGACACGATGCTCACCTGGGCGTCGGCGGTCGGGTCACCGCTGGGCGTCGGCGCGCTCTGCCTCCCGCAGACCGGGTTGGCGTCGGGGTCGTCGTAGAGGTACTCGAAGCGGATGTTGCCGTCGTTCCCGTGGTAGCCGCAGAACTGCTCGGAAGAGGTCGCCGGCGGCGAGGATGCGGGCGGCGGGGTGCACCCTCCGTTGTTGGGCATGCACTCCTGGATGCCGCTGGCAGTGAAGACGGCGTAGATGTGCGAACCGTCCACCGGCCAGCCGTTGACAGTGGCGGCATGCGTGATCTCGGCCGTGATGTCGGTCTGCTGCAGCGGGTCGGCGGCGGTCCCGGCCTGCGGGTAGGCCTGGGTGTCGACCCAGGAGCCGCCGTAGTCGAGCGAGTTGGCGATGTTGCCGCTGCCGTCGTAGTACTGCGTGGCGATGTTGAAGTACGGCGTTCCGCCGGCGTCCTTGACCCACTGCGTCAGCTCGTTCTCGTACGCGGTGTCGGAGGTGCCGTCGGTCGCGTAGTGCATCCCCTGCGGCAGCCAGAAGATCAGCGCGAGCGAGGGGTTGTGCATCACCGGCCCGGTGCCGCGCGGCAGGTTGTTCTCACTGCCCACCCCGGGTTGATGCGTGTAACCCGCGGTCGTTGTGGCGCGAACGGACGCGCCGCCTGGCGGAAGTGCCCAGGCAGCGCCGTACGTGCCGTTCGCGTCCGGGTGGGACGGCACCACCGGACCGATGGCGCCGCCCGATGTCTGCGGCATGTTCACCGCACGCACCGGAACCGCCGCCGAGCGCTTCGCCCCCGTGCGCACCATCGGCAGGTGCGGGACCACGGCGGCCGGTCTGTTCGCGCCCGAAGCCGCGGAGCCGCCCGAGACCGCAGAGCCGGCCGCGGAACCGGCCGGGGTCGTCGGCGCGGGAGCACCCTGAACGCCGAGCAGCAGCATCGCCGTCGACGCGAGCACCCCCACCGCGACCCGTGGTCGCGATAACCAGGTCTTTCCCATGAAGAAAGGTCCCCCTCCTCAACTGCGGTGCCGCGCTTGGCGGTTGCCGAGCAGAACGGCACAGCCGAGGTGACACGCTAGGGCAGCCCGGTCTTGTCGCCCAGAGGTCACGTCGTGAACGATTCGTCACCGGACCTCCACAATCAGGGCGCATCGGAACCCGAGTGGCACCGGCCCCGTCGGAGCAGAGAACAGTCGTCGACCGTCGTCGACGCTGGCGGCTCCGATCAGACAGGACGGTCCCTCCGTGGACAGAAAGCTGCGCCTCCCCTTGCTCTGCTGCGCCCTCACGGCGACCCTGGCCATGGCCGGATGCAGTTCCACCGCCACACCCGGTCCGGGCCCGACCACCGCACCGTCGAACTCACCGTCCACGAGCGGCTCACCCAGCGCGCCCGGCACCACCTCGCCATCGGGTGGCGCGACCGGCCCGAGCAGCCCGGGCGGCGGCGGGTCGGCCGGCCCGGTGAAGGTGACCTTCGCCGCGAACGGCAAGTCCGTCGTCCTGCACGTGGGCCAGCAGCTCCACGTGGACCTGGTCACCCCCTTCTGGACCTTCCAGCCCGTGGGCGCACCGAAGTTGCTCCGGACGGACGCCACCGGCGTGGCGACGGCACAGGCCAGCTGCCCGCCTCCCATGGGCGCCGCTGGATGCGGCGACGCGACAGCGGACTACACGGCGGTGAGCGCCGGCCAGACCTCGGTCATCGCCACCCGCATCATCTGCGGCGAGGCGATGCGCTGCACCGGCGCGAACGGCCGCTTCGACCTACAGGTGTCCGTGACGCCCTGACGGAGCGTCAGCGCACCGGCTCCGACGGATGGTCAGCTTGCCGACTCCGCCAACCGGGCCGCGCAGAGGCTCAGATGGTGCCGCTCCGGGAGGCTCGCCGTACGCCGCGCGGCGGCGCGGTAGTCGGCGATCGCGGCCTCGCGCTCCCCCGCGAGCTCGTGCAGGTGGGCGCGGACCGCGAAGAGCCGGTGGTGACCGGCCAATTCGGGCGGCGGGTCGGCCAGCAGGGCGAGCCCGGCCGCGGGGCCGTCCACCATCGCGGTCGCGACCGCGCGGTTCAGGGTGATCAGCGGGTTGTCGGAGATCCTCGCCAGCACGCCGTAGAGGGCCAGGATCTGCGGCCAGTCCGTCTCGTCGGCGCTGGGCACCTCGTCGTGGACCGCCGCGATCGCCGCCTGCACCTGGTACGGGCCGACCGGGCCGCGCGGCAGGGCGGCGGTGATCAGGGCGACGCCCTCGGCGATCGCCGCCGCGTCCCACCGGGCGCGGTCCTGCTCGGCCAGCGGGACCACCTCCCCGTCCGGGCCGGTGCGGGCCGGGCCACGGGCCTCGGTCAGCAGCATCAGCGCGAGCAGGCCCGCCACCTCGGCGTCGTCCGGCAGCAGCGCGTGGACGGCCCGGGTGAGCCGGATCGCCTCCCGGGAGAGCTCGACCCGGCGCAGTTCGGCGCCGGTGCTGCTGGCGTAGCCCTCGTTGAAGATCAGGTAGAGCACGTGCAGCACCGCGTCCAGCCGGGCCGGGAACTCGGCCGCGTCCGGCATCCGGAAGGTGCCGCCCGAGGCCTTGATGCCCCGCTTGGCACGCGAGATCCGCTGTCCCATGGTCGCCTCCGGAACCAGGAACGCGCGGGCGATCTCGCCCGTCGTCAGACCGCCGACCGAACGCAGCGTCAGCGCGATGGCGGACGCCGGGGAGAGGGCCGGGTGGCAGCAGAGGAAGAGCAGCGCGAGGGTGTCGTCCTGCGCGCCCTCCTCACCCGTTCCCTCGAATACCGCGTCCGCGCCGGGCGCGGAGCGGCGGTCGCCCGGCTCCCGGGCGGCCACCAGCTCCTCGCGCCGACGCCGTGCCTGCTCGCTCCGGACCTGCTCGGTCATCCGCCGGTTGGCCACCTGGACCAGCCAGCCGCGCGGGTTGTCCGGCAGCCCCTCCTTCGGCCACTGCGTCGCCGCCGCCAGCATCGCCTCCTGCACGGCGTCCTCGGCCGCGGCGAAGTCCCCGTAACGGCGGGTCAGCACGCCGACGACCTGCGGCGCGAGCGTGCGCAGCAGGTCGTCGACAGCATCGGCCAGGTCGGCCGGATCGGCAGGCTCGTGCGTGGTCACCCGGCCATGCTCACACCTCGGTGGGCGGCGCCGCCATCACCTGACGCACCTCGATCGGCATGTTGATCGGCCGCCCGCCCGGGCCGGGCGCGGCCGAGACCTCCGCGGCGATCTCGATGGCCCGCTGCTCGGTCTCGCAGTCGACGATCCACCAGCCGGCGACCCACTCCTTCGACTCCGGGAACGGGCCCTCGGTAACCACCGGCGCGCCGCCGCTGTGCGAGCGGACGATCCGCGCGGTGTCCGGCATGGCCAGTCCCTGCGCGTCGACCAGCTCGCCGGAGGCGGCCAGGGCGGTGTTGGTCTCCTTCATGAACCGGATGTGCGCCTGGATCTCCTCCGGCTTCCACTCGAAGATCGCGGGGAAGTCGACGTTCTTCTCGCTGAACTGCATCAGCAGCATGTACTTCATGGTCCCGCTCCTCGTCGTCGTGCCCGCCCCGACGGGGCTGGCTCTCACGGGTAGGTAGAAGCACGCCCCGTGCTTTCGACATCCTCGACGAGATTCCGCGAGAAATATTTCTACGCCGCGCCGCCGCTGCGCGGCCCCGCGCTGGACGCCTCGGCTACGCCTTGCGGCCGATGCCCGCGTAGGCCATGGTCTCGTCGTCCGGGAGGACCGTCTCGTCGTCGACGTCCGGGTGCCAGTGATTGATCAGTGCGACGCCCGGCTCGTCCAGCTCCAGACCCCTGAAGAAGCGCTCCACCTGGACGCGGGTGCGCAGGTGGTTCTCGATGCCCGCCTCGGTGTAGCGGCGCGAGGCGATCTCCGCCCGCTTCGGCGCGGCGTCGGCGGTACCGGCGGTCAGCGCGAGGAAGCTGCCCGGCGCGAGCGGGGCCAGCAGCCGGGGCACCAGCTCCTGGACGGCCTCGTCGGAGTAGAAGTGGACGAGGTTGATCAGGGTCAGCGCGACCGGCCGGGTGAAGTCCAGCGTGCCCCGCTTCTCCACGTCGGCCAGGATCGCGTCGGGATCGCGCAGGTCGCCCTCGACGTAGGCGGTGCGGCCTTCCGGCGTGCTGGAGAGCAGGGCGCGCGCGTGGGCGAGGACGATCGGGTCGTTGTCGACATAGACCACGCGACTGCTCGGCTCGACGGCCTGGACGATCTCGTGGACGTTGGGCGCGGTCGGGATACCGGTGCCGATGTCCAGGAACTGCCGGATGCCGTGCACCTCGGCGAGCCGGCGGACCATCCGGTGCATCACGGTGCGGGCCGCACGGGCCGAGTCCCGGGCCTCGGGCCACTCCGCGAGGATCCGGTCACCGGCCTCGCGGTCGGCCGGGAAGTTGGTCTTGCCGCCCAGCATGTAGTCGTAGACCCGGGCCGAGTGCGCGATGTCGGTGCGCAGATCGACCTTGGGCATCGACTCCTGCTGCGAAGGGAGGCTCCATGCCTCGACCTTGGGACTTTCCACCCGTACCCTCCCGTTGCCTTGCTGCCGACCCACACTGAACCACAAAGCGTGGTGGTGCGTCAGCTCGGCGTCCGGCGGCCGGGATCGCGCCCGTTTTCCACACCCTTTGGGCACCGGATTTCCGCAGGTCGAGGCGACGCCCCACACTGGACCCATGCCTGGTCCGGAGGACGACTTCACCCCCGAGCAGATCGACCGCTCCCGCGCGCGCAAGCGCGAGGTGATGCCGCTGCGCTACACCTCCGCGGCGCTCGGCCTGGTGGCTCCCTGCGTGCTGGGGTTCACCCCGCTCGGCGCCGGGCTCGTCCACGCCGCCGGGCGGCTCGCGGGCGGCAGTTGGATCGCCACCGCCGCGCTCGGCGCGGTCGCCCTGCAGTTGGTCTCCTGGCTGCTCGCGCTGCCGGTCTCCGCGCGGACGGAGCGGATCAACCGGCGTTGGTCGCTGTCCACGCGCTCCTGGCGGCTCTTCGCCGCCGATGCGGCCAAGTCCTTCGCGATCGGCGCGGTCCTCTTCGCCGGGATCGCGGTCGCCCTCTACGCGGCGATGCGGGCGCTGCCCGGGAGTTGGTGGATCCTGGCGGCGGTCGGCGCGGCCGTGCTGGTCCTCCTCTTCTCGTTCCTGCTGCCCGTGCTGGTCGAGCCGCTCTTCAACCGGTTCACGCCGCTGCCCGACGGCGAGCTGCGCCACCGCCTGACGACGCTGGTGGCGGCATCCGGGGTGCCGGTCCGGGACATTCTGGTCAGCGACGCCTCCCGCCGGACGACCGCGACCAACGCGTACGTCTCCGGCATCGGGCGCACCCGGCGCGTGGTGGTCTGGGACACCACCGTCGAGCAGGCGCCGCCGGAGGAGGTCGCCGCGGTGACCGCGCACGAACTCGGCCACGCCGCCCACCGTGACGTGCCGGCCGGGACCCTGCTCGGCGCCGTGCACGCCGCCGCCACCGTCGGCGTGGTCGCGGGCGCGCTGCACTGGCCCGCGCTGCTGGACGCGGCCGGTGTCGACCGGGCCGACGATCCCCGCTCGCTGGCCCTGGTGCTGGCCCTGGCCACGGTCTTCGGCACCCTGGTCGGGCCGCTCCACCTGGTCTTCAGCCGCCGCGTGGAGACCCGCGCCGACGGTTTCGCGCTGGACCTGACGCGCGAGCCGGGGACGGTCGTCGCGATGCAGCGCAGGCTCGCGGTGCTCAACCTGGCGGATCTGGAGCCGCATCGGCTGGCGGCGCTGCTCTTCGGCAGCCATCCGACCACCGTCGACCGCATCGCCCACGCCCGCGCCTGGGCCGTCGCCCACGGTCTGCCCGAGCCCCCGCCGCTGGTCACTCCCGACGGGGGCCCGGCGGCGGGCTGACCGTGTCCGCCCGAGGGCAGCCGGGCGGACACGGGGTCTGTGTTCACCAGCCCGCAGGCAGGTCCTCGCCCCCGAAACCGCTGCCGCCATGACCGTTGCCGCTGTGACGACCGCGAGAGCTCTGAGCACCCCCGGCGTACCCGGCGCCGCCCCCGCCGTACCCGGCCTCGCCACCGCCGTAGCCGACCTCGCCCCCGGGGTGCCCGGCGCCGCCCCCGCCGCCCGTGAACGGGCAGCCGTCGGGGTGGGCCGCCGCCCACGGCGTGGGCCGGCGCAGGAAGGCCGGGCGGGCCGTCGGGTCCGGCGGGTCGTAGTAGCGGTGGAAGACCGCGGTCGAGCCGCTCGACAGCGGCGGCACGATCCACGTCCAGTCGGCGGGCACCCGTCGTCCGTGGCGCTCCTCGCGCTCGATGTGGGCCAGGAACCGCTCGGACTCGCTGTGGTGGTCGGCCAGGGTCACCCCGGCCTCCTGGAACGAGTGCAGCACCGCCAGGTTCAGCTCCACCAGCGCGCGGTCGCGCCACAGGGTGCGCTCGTTGCGGGTGTCCAGGCCGAACAGCGCGGCGACGGTCGGCAGCAGGTTGTACCGGTCGGTGTCGGCGAGGTTCCGGGAGCCGATCTCGGTGCCCATGTACCAGCCGTTGAAGGGCGCGGCCGGATAGGTGATGCCGCCGATCTCCAGGGTCATGTCCGACACCGCGGGCACCGCGTACCAGCGCAGGCCCAGCTCGGCGAAGCCGAAGTGGTACGGGTGCGACAGCGGAACCTCAAGCGCCACGTCGTCGGGGAGTTCGTAGAACTCCGGAGCCCGGTCCGGCGAGGTCTGGATCAGCAGGGGCAGCACCTCGAACCGCTCCTCGCCGCCCTTCCAGCCCAAGTCCTTGGCCAGGGCCCGGCGTTCGGTGCTCGCCGGGTCGTCGGCGTAGCGGACGAGCTGCTCACCCAGGATGCGGGCGGCCGGGCGGTGCGGCAGGTCCGGTGCGAAGACGCTGATGACGGGTCTCACCCGGCCCCCGTTGGTGGCCATCCGCAGATGCTCGAAGCACTCGCGGGCGATCTCGTCGGGATGGCTGATATGGCGCAGGTCACGCACCATCAGGTTGTTCCAGTAGAGCCGTCCTATGCAGCGCGCGGAGTTGCGCCAGGCCACGCGAGCGCCGTGGGCGAGCTCCTCCGGCGTGTGGCTGTAGGTGCCGTAGGCGGTGACCGAGGCTTCGATCTCCCGCAGCCGCGCCCGGGGGTCGATCGCCCCCGGGTACTCGCGGTCGAAGTCGCGCACGAAGGAGGCGGCGGCCGTCAGCACGTCCCCGCCTGCCGCGGTGGTCGTCATGCGGGCACCCCCGCGTGGAGCCGACCGGGAAGCAGCGCGGCTTCCAACACGGGTACGTCGAACGGGTCGTGGTGGATCCGATCGCGCCGCACGCCCTGGCGGACGAGGGTCTGCGCCGCGGTGGTGACCATCTCGCTGGGCCCGGCCAGGTAGACCTCGTGCCGGTGGAACGGCCCGAACTGACGCAGCACTTCGGGCAGCGAGCCGTTGAGCCCGGCGATGGGCTCGTCCGAGACGGCGGCGCGCACCGACAGCCAGTGGTTGCGCTGCGCCAGCCTCAGCATGTCGTCGAACCCGTAGAGCTCCTCGGAGGTACGCGCGCCGATGAACACGTCGACGAAGCGCTCGCCGCCGTTCTTCGCGACCTGCTCGACCAGGGCCTTGACGGGGGCCAACCCGGTCCCTCCGGCGACGCAGAGAAGGTCGCGCTCCATCTGCGGGTCCAGCGTCAACTCACCCTGTGCCGCGCCGAGGTGCAGCACGTGGCCGGGCTGCGCCTGGTGCACCAGCGCCGGGCTGACCTGCCCGCCCTCCACGGCGCGCACGTGCAGCGTCAACGTGCCGTCGTCGCGCGGGGCGTTGGCGAGCGAGTAGTGCCGCCACATCCGCGGCTGCCACGGTGTCTCGACGGCGGCGTACTGCCCGGCGGCGAACGGGTAGGGCGCGCGCGGCAGCAGGGTGATCTCGGCGATGCCCGGTCCGCGCAGGCGGTGGGCGATGATGTCGGCCTCCCAGACGGCCGGGCCCAGCGCCGCGTCCTCCTCCGCCGCGTCGATCATCACCTGGGCGACCACGCCGTACGCGCGCGCCCAGATGTCGCCCAGCTGCAGCGTCCACCGGTCCCCGGCGAAGCGGGCCAGCGCGTCGAGCAACGCGTCGCCGACGGCCGGGAAGTGACCGGCCAGCGTGCCGAACTTGCGGTGGTCGCGGCCGAGTCGGGCGCAGAAGCGCACCAGGTTGTCCGGGTCGTCGACCAGGTCCACGATCCGCAGCAGGCCGCGCAGCAGCCGGTCCCGCTGGACGTCCATGTTGGCCGGGAAGAGCTGCCGGACCTCGGGGTGCCGCTGGAACAGGATCGCGTAGAAGTACACGGTCAGGTCGGACGCCAGCGGACTGACCAGCTCCAGGCTGGCGCGCAGCTGCGCGACCTCCCGGTCCGTCAGCGGCGGCGGGGTGGCCGGCTCCTCGAAGCCGTACTCGTACAGGGAGTCCGGGGTGTACTGCGCCGGAATCACGGGAGTCTCGGGGACCTCGGGCCGCATGCCCAGACCGAGCGGGTCCAACTCCTCGGAAGGGGACCAGTCGTCGACCTCTCCCGGCCTGGCCCTGCGCCGTCCGAATTTCACCGACGGCCCTCGACATTCCGGTTCCGGTGCACAGGACGAGATCCCACGCCGTGGGGGTGGAGCAACGAGACGTTCACGCCTGGAGGTCCTTAGGGAACAGACTGAAGGTTTGCCTCATGTGCCGAAGGCCGGTCGACACCTGAGGGGGTGAGCTGCGGGGGTCCGCTCACACTAGTTCAGGCCGTGAGGGCGTCAACGCGCCGTGGGCACATGTGTTCCCTTCTGCGAAATACCTTCACTTGGGGGCGAACGGCTGTCTTTTCCGTGGAGGTTCTGTGAAGTCAGCCCAACCGGGCCGCCGACTCCGCGACTTCAGCGGTCATGCGATTTCAGTGGCAATGGGGCCAAAGCGGCCTCAGCGGGGTGAATCGGGTCACACCCCCGGTCATACCCCGGTCACGCCCGCCCGACCAGCCGGGACAGGATGCGCGCGGCGGGCTCGTCCGTCGCATGGCGGTGGCCGGTGCCCGCCCAGAGGTTGATCCGCTCCGCGTCGCCCGCCGCGACCGCCGCCCGGCGAACCGGGCTGGTCAGGTGATGCAGCGCGGGATAGCCGTCCGGGGCGATCACGGTGTACCGGTCGGTGAACCGGTTGCGCAGCGCACGCGCCGGACGCCCGGTGAAGGCGCGGGTCACCAAGGTCTCCTGACGCGCCGGATCGGCCAGCGCCGCCCGGTACGGTGCGGAGGTCCCCGCCTCGTCCGAGCGCAGTAGCACCGTGCCGACCGCGACCGCCACCGCCCCGGCGGCCAGCGCCTCGGCCACCGTCTCCGGCGTCGCCACACCTCCGGCGGCGATCAGCGGCAGCCCGACCAGCTCCGTCAACGCCGTGGTGGCGGGCAGCAGTTCGGGCGTCAACGTGCCCGAGTGCCCGCCTGCCGCGGACGCCTGGACGACCAGCAGGTCCGCCCCGGCCGCCGCCGCGAGCTCCGCCTCCGGCGCGGAGGTGACGGTCAGTACGACGACGCTGCCCGCCTTCCGCAGCGCGGCGACGACACCCGTCTCGGGAATCCCGAAGGTGAAGCTGACCACCGGCACCGGGTCGGAGAGCAGCAGGTCGATCTTCTCCGCCCACCGGTCGTCGTCCTCGACGATGCGCCCGGCGACCAGGGCTTCGGGCTCCAGCCCGACGGCGCGAGCCTCCGAGGCCAGCGCCTCGGCGTAGCGGCGGAACGAGGCCGGGTCGACGGGCACGGGGTTGGGCGCGAAGACGTTCACCCCGAACGGCACCCCCTCCGCGCGCACCTGTGCCACCTCCTCGGCGACCGCCTCCGGCGTCTTGTACCCGGCGGCCAGGAAGCCGAGGCCACCGGCCCGCGCCGCGGCGACGACCAGCCCCGGCGTGGTCGGACCGCCCGCCATGGGCGCCGCGACGATCGGCAGTGCGGCTCCGAGGGCTCCCAGAGCGGCGAGGGGCGAGGTCACGGCGGTCTCCTTCACAGTTCCGGTCCTGCCGGGCTGCGTCCGGCCAGGCTCGGCCAGACAGGTTCGGCCAGACAGGCTCGACCGGGCAAGCTCTACCGGACGCTGAGCACCATCCGGAACCGGGCCGCGCCCGAGAGCATCCGGTCGTAGGCCGCCTGTGCCTGGTCCAGCGGCATCAGCTCCACCATCGGCCGGATGCCGTGCAGGGCGCTGAACCGCATGGTGTCCTCCACGTCCTGCGCCGTGCCGGACGGGTGACCGCGCACGACCTTGCCGTGCAGCACCAGTTGGACCGGGGTGATGCCCAGCGGTTCGGTGTCCACCCCGACCACGATCAGCTCGCCGCGCGGGCCGAGCCCGTCCATCGCCGCCGCGATGGCCGCGGAGCTGGTCGCCGTCGCCAGCACCGCCCTGGCCCCGCCCAGCGCCTGCAGTGCCTCCGCGACCGGTGTGTCGCCCGTGCTGTCGACGTAGTGGTGCGCGCCCAACTGCCGGGCGAACGCCGCCTTGTCCCCGCCGCGGGCGATGGCCACGGTCTCGAAACCCATCGCCGCCGCGTACTGGACACCCAGGTGCCCAAGGCCGCCCAGGCCGAGCACCGCGACCAGGTCGCCCGGACGGGCCGGGCTGTGCCGCAGGGCGTTGAAGCTGGTCACCCCGGCGCAGGCCAGCGGTCCGGCCTCGGCGGCGCTCAGCTCGTCCGGGATCCGGGCCAGCGCGTCCACCGGCACGACCACCTCGTCGGCATAGCCGCCGTCGTAGGCCCAGCCGGGCACCTGAAGGCGGCTGCAGACGACGAAGTCGCCCCTCCGGCACGCCGGGCAGAAGCCGCAACTGCCACCGAACCAGCCGACCGCGACCCGGTCGCCGACGCGCCAGACCGTCTCCGTCCCGCGCGGACCCTGCGGACCGGCGGCTCCCTCGCCGAGCTCCTCGATCCGTCCGGCGATCTCGTGGCCGGGGACGAGAGGGAAGCGCAGGCCGGGAAAGCCGCCGCTGACGAAGCCGGCGTCGCTGTGGCAGATCCCGCACGCGTCGACGGCGACCCGGACCTGCCCCGATCCCAGCTGCCGCACCTCCCGCTCCACGAGCTCCAGCGGACCGCCCTGCTGTGCTGCCTGGGCGACTCGGTAGGTGGTCATCAGTGGTCCTCCTCAGGGTGGTTCCCGGCCGCAGGGTGGATCCCGGCCTCTGGATGGTTCTCGGCCGCAGGGTGGTTCCCGGCCAGGCCGGGGTCGTTGGGGTGCGACTCGAGCGGGGTGACCACGGCGGTCATCCAGGGCCGCAGCGGCAGCGTCCCGAGCACGCTCTCTTCCAGGTCGGCCTCGTCCTCCGCGCACCAGACGCCGATGCTGCGCGCTTCGCCGACCGGCCGCCAGAGCCGGAACAGGTGCCCGGTGGCGGCCAGCTCCCCGGCCCGCACCCGCTCGGCGGCCCGCCGCCGGTCCACCTCCTCCTGGGCGGTTCCCTCGGGGATCACGGTGGTCATCTCGACCAGGAACTCCCGCATCACGGCTCCCTCACTCGTCAGGCTCACGAACAGGGCTCACTGGTGGGGCTGATAGGGGTAGTGCTTGCTGTGGTCGCCCGCCTCCCAGGCGGCGCGGAGCTCCGGAAGGCTCGGGTCCCAGTCCGGGCGGATCTCGCTGGTCACGTGGCGCAGGTCGCGGCGCAGGTCCTCGATCGACGGACGTCCCCAGTACCAGTAGCCGTTGTAGACGCTGTGCACGACCAGGCCCGGCTTGAGCACCAGGGTGTGCGGGACCATCGGGTCGTGGTGGCTGTCGGTGTACTCCTGGATCTCCAGGTCCCGCTGCACCTTGCGCCCGATGTCGGAGAGGAAGGTCCACTGCGCGCCGACCGAGGCGCGGAACTCGTTGAGTTCGAAGAGGTTGTCGGTCGCGATGGTGACGACCTGCGTGTAGGCCACGGCGATCTCCGGGTAGTGCGCCGCCAACTGCAGGTGCTGCTGGTGGTCCTTGGGGCAGAAGTGGCCCCGGGACAGGATCAGGATCATCGGATCGATGCCCTGGATCTCGCTCAGCCGTCGACGGGCCTTGGTGTGGTCGGTCAGCTCGTAGTCGGGGAAGACCCCGCCGGGCACGATGTCGGCTCGCATGTCAGGATCCCTCGCGTCGTCGGGACGGGCCACTCGGCAGTCTGCCCGCCGGACGCGTCCGCCGCGCGGCGTGCGGGACATACGGCGTCTGGCCGCGCGGCCCGAATGAGCGGCCCAAATGAGTTGACCCGTTCCGCGCGCAAACGATCGGATGGCCCCATGGCCGCCGAAAAGATGCACGCGCACGAGAGGGACATCGATCTGACCCTCGTCCGTCGGCTGGTCGCCGACCAGTTCCCGCAGTGGGCCGGGCTGCCCGTCGAGCAGGTCGACTCGGCGGGGACCTCCAACGCCATGTTCCGGCTGGGCGAGGAGATGGTCGTCCAGCTGCCGCGGATCGCCGGGGCCGCCGCCGACATCGACAAGGAGCAGGCCTGGCTGCGGCGGCTGGCATCGCAACTGCCGTGCGCGGTCCCGGCTCCGCTCGCCGTGGGGACGCCTGCCGAGGGCTATCCCTGGGCCTGGTCCGTCTACGGGTGGCTCGACGGCGTGAACCCGGCCGTCGGGCAGGCCGGCGGGCAGGTGGCCACCGACCTCGCCGCGTTCGTCACCAGCCTGCACCGGATCGACCCCGAGGGCGGCCCTGCCTCCTACCGCGCCGAACCCCTCTCCGCCCGCGACGCGGTCACCCGTGGCGCGATCGCGGACCTGCACGAGGTGGGCGAACTGCACCAACCGATCGACGTCGACGCGGCGACCGCCGTCTGGGAGACCGCGCTCGCCGCCCCCGAGTGGCCCGGCGCGAGGGTGTGGATCCACGCGGACCTGCAGCCGGGCAACGTCCTGGTGGCGAACGGACGCCTCAGCGCGGTCATCGACTTCGGCTGTCTCGGGCTGGGCGACCCCGCGGTCGACCTGATCACCGCCTGGTACGTGCTGCCCCGCCACGCGCGCCCCGCCTTCCGCTCCGCCGTCGCGGCCGTCTCCCCCGCCGAGGCGGACGACGCCAGCTGGGCGCGCGGACGCGGCTGGGCGCTGTCGACCGCGCTGCTGGAGCTGCGCTACTACCGGGTCACCAACCCGGTCATGGCCGCGATCGCCCGCCATGTGATCGCCGAGGTGACGGATGGCACGACGGCCCCATGAGCATCGTCTGTCCTACTAGTAGATTGTCGCAGCTTAATTTCGCTGTGTGGTGGGGTAGAGGTGGCGTAGTTTCACGCGTGCGTCGTCGGTGGTGAAGTGCCAGTCGACTT